>JBAXGN010000016.1 GCA_037139415.1 Verrucomicrobiota bacterium
AAGTTACGCAATTTTTTGCGCGAACGCAACATTTATCTTTACGAAGTCAAATTAACCTTATGCGTAGAATGAATCAGGAATCAATCGGGCTGCGGGCGGTCCGCCGTGAGCGCATGGCGTTCACTCTCATTGAGCTGCTCGTGGTGATTGCGATCATCGCCATCCTGGCAGGGCTCCTGTTACCCGCGCTCGCCAAGGCCAAGCAAAAGGCGCAAGGCATCAACTGCCTTAACAATCTCAAACAATTACAGTTGTGCTGGATTCTGTACGCGGATGATTTCGATCAAACCATGGTGCTCAACCGGGCGGCCTCAGCGCCCACTTGGATTGAACCCAATTCCTGGGTCTCCGGCAATGCCCAGTTGGACGTGGATTACAGCAATCTTACCAACGCCCTGCTGTGGCGATACAACTCCAGTGCCGCCATTTATCGGTGTCCTTCCGACCAAAACAAGAATGCCGCCGGCAACTCCACCGTGCGGAGCTACGCGATCAACTGGGCGGTGGGCCAGTATGGCTCGGGACCAACCGCCATGCCTCGCGCCAGTTACATCAAAGTCACTGAACCACCGTCGCCGTCGCAACTCTTTGTCTTCCTCGACCAGTGGCGGCCGGACAACTCTCATTTCGGCATTTATCCGCCCGCCACGAATGGCTACGCGCCACCGCGCGCCGGGTGGTACGAGATGCCGGCGTGCGCGCACAATAACAGCGGGGCGTTCTCCTTTGCCGACGGTCATGTGCAGGCATTACGCTGGACTGGAGACGCGGTGCCCCAGCATATTGCGACGACGACTACCGCCGCTGACAACCGGGATCTGGCAACGGTCCAAGCCTGGATTTACTGACCGGGCTTTGCTTCATTCACCCTGGGTTTTGGGCTTGGGCAAGAGGAGGGTCAGCGCCGCCGCGACCAGCAGGCAAAGACCGAGCACCGTGAAGGGAATGACCACCCCGTGAGTTTGCTTCTTGAGCGCTCCGACAATGAAGGGGCCGAGGAATCCGCCCATATTGCCAATGGCGTTCACCAACCCGATCACCGTCCCCATGACATTGCGCGGCAGGGTTTCCGCCGGGATGGCCCAAAACGGCGCCAAGGCGGCGAACGGTCCCGGGATGGCCAGGCAGAGGAGGGCGTACGAGAGCCAGAAGGAATGTTCCTTGAGCAACACGCTGGCGATGAGACTGACGCCGCTGAGGATATAGACTGCTGCCACATGGCCGCGCCGCTCGCGGGTTTTGTCCGAATGCCATGAGTTGATGACCATCACGATGGCGGTCACCACATAAGGAATCGCAAACAGGATGCCGTATTGCAGTCCGCTCAGTTGGGCGGTGCTCTTCAAGCCTTCCGTGAGAAACGTCATGCAGCCATACGCGGCGGTGTTATGCAAAAAATAGATGAGGATCATGACAAATACCGAGGGGCGCAGCAACGCCTGCCACAGCGGCGCGGGAGTCACGGGCTCCAATTCGGCGGCCTCCCGTTTCAGGGTGGCTTCAAGGTGGTCCCGTTCCTCGGGAGAAATCCATTTGGCGTCCCGCGGATGATCGGTGATGAAGTAGAGCCAGATCGGCAACCAGACGAAGGGCAGCGCGCCTTCGAGGATGATCATGGTTTTCCAGCCCCAAGCGCCAATCAGCCAGCCGGTGACGGGTGCGGACGCGGCCACAGCCAGTGGTTGGCAGAGGTTCCAATACGCATTGGCCCGGGCGCGTTCGGCGCGCGGAAACCAGTTGGCCAGCAATACCAGCGTGGTGGGGAACACGCCGCTCTCGGCCACACCCAGCAGGAAACGCATGACTTCAAACTGGCGGAAATTGCTCACCAAGCCGCAGCCCACCGCGCACATGCCCCACAGCACCAGGAAAATGGAGACGAGTTTTTTGGGACTCCAGCGGCTGGCGAGGTAGCCACTGGGAATCTGGAGCAGCACGTAACCGAAAAAGAAAATGCCTGCCGCCTGGCCCTTCATGCGGTCGTCCATGAAGAGATCCTTCATCATGGTCGAGAGGGTCGGGTCCAGGGCCAGGGACACGTTCGTGCGATCCACATACGAGATCGTGTACATGATCAGCGCCACCGGGATGATGCGCAGCCAGCGTTGGGACTTCATGGGCGCAGACGATGCCGCAAATCACGCCCGGATACCAAGCAAATTTTACGGATCTTAACGATTACTTGAGCGTGACATCGCCAGGCCAAGCCAACTCAAATCCACCTCCAACCACCACGCCTACGCTTCCAGATTGGCAGGCTGGTTGAGGCACCCAATGCGGAAAACAGATTACTGGCTGCGGATTGCGATTTACTGTTGTCGCGCACCCATGGCTGCGATTAGGCTTGGGGCATGACAACAACATGCTGGAATCCGAACCTTGCCACCGGGGCGCTGGTCATCCGGCTTCAACCGGAATACCGGGGCCGCCGGGTATTCGGTAAGGTAATCAATCCATGAACCAACCCTAAAAATCCCATGCGCACATTTGATGCCCGCTATGAAAATATGTCGCGTCCAGAGCTGGAACAACTGCAACTTGAACGGTTGCAGACGTTATTGGTACGGCTCAAACGGAATGTCCGGAGGCAGCGTGAACGCCTGGGCGAGCTGCGGGTAGAGTCGCTCGCGGACCTGGCGCGGCTGCCGTTTACCACGCCGGCGGAGGTGCTGGAAAGCTTCCCCTACGGGATGCTGGCCTTCCCGTTGCGCGAGGTCATCCGGCTGAATTCCACGGTGGGTTCCGGCGGCAAGCCCATGGTAGCCGGGCACACGCGCAACGATCTGCTGCAATGGGGCCGGCTGGTGGCGCGTCAGTTGGTGGCCACCGGGGTGACGGCCAATGACGTGCTGATGATCTGCCTGGGCGGAGGCGAGCAAGCCGCCGCCGCGGGCTACGTGCTCGGCGCCGAATTGATTGAGGCGTCGGTCATCGCCGAAGAGCCGTTCCACATTGATCACCAGTTGGCCATGCTGAAAAATTACCGGCCCACCATTCTGATCACCACGCCCACGAACGCCAACGATCTGATCCTGTTGATGGATCGCTGCAAGGTGGAGCCGCAATCGCTTGGCTTGCGCTCGGTGCTGCTCACCCGTCCGGTGGGCAAACCGGTGCGGGAACAAATTGGGGCCGGGCTCTTTGCCACGGTACAATGCAACTTTGGCATCGGCGAGGTGCTGGATCCCGGTCTCTGCGTGGAATGCGCCGCCGGACGGTTTCACGTGAACGAAGATCATTTTCTAGTGGAGGCGGATGCCGGGGAATTGGTCGTTACCACGCTTTGCCGGGAGGCCATGCCCCTGCTGCGATATCGCACCCGGGTGACCTGCGAAATTTCCTCGGAAAAATGCCCCTGCGGGCGCACCAGCCGGCAGGTGATGCCGGGCGTCCGGCTCGATGGGCGGGTCTATGTGAATGAAATGCCGATCTACGAGCAGCAGGTGGGCGAGGTGTTGGCCCAAAGCGGCGTGGCGGGCTGCGCGTTCCGCTGCGAATTCCAGGAACGCCGCATTCTCATTCACGTTCAAATGACCGAGCAGTTATTTGCCGATGTCATCTGGCCCATTGAACGGTTGCGCCGCCAAGTGGAGGTGGAAATCCTGAATCGTCTGGGCGTGGAGGCCCAAGTGAGTTTCATGCAGGACAAACCGGCGCCCCACCCGGTTTAGCGATCGCGTTTCAACAGGAATTCCGCCAGCGCTTCCAGCGCCACCGCCCGGCCCTTAAACGGCTTCAGGGAGGCAAACGCTTTTTCCGTCAAATCCCTGGCGATGACGCGGGATTTCTCCAGCCCCAAAATGGCGGGATAAGTCGCCTTTTCCGCGTGCGTGTCCTTACCGGCGGTTTTGCCCAGCGCTTCGCTGGTCTGGGTGACGTCCAGGATGTCGTCAATCACCTGGAACGCCAGGCCGACATGATAGCCAAAATCAGTCAGGGCCTTGAGTTGTGCCGGAGTGCAGTTGGCGCTCATGCCGCCCAGGCGCGCCGAACAGCACAACAGCGCGGAGGTTTTTCGTTCATGAATGTAACGCAGTTCGTCCACGGACACCTTTTTGCCCTCACCTTCCAAATCCGCCACCTGCCCGGCCACCAGTTGGAGCGACCCGGATGCCCGGGCGAGTTCCAGCACGACGGCCTGGTGCGAGTAACGCGGCCAGCCCTGGCACAAGGCGGCGATCTCAAACGCCTGGGTGAGCAACGCATCCCCCGCCAGGATGGCAATGCCTTCCCCGAACACCTTGTGATTGGTCAACTTGCCCCGCCGATAATCATCGTTATCCATGGCCGGCAGGTCATCGTGAATCAGCGAGTAGGTATGGATGCATTCCACCGCGCACGCGAGCGGTAGGGCGGGTTCATCCTGGCCGCCGCATGCCTCGGCCGCCGCCAGGCAGAGCGCGGGCCGCATGCGTTTACCGCCGGCAAACAGCGAGTAGCGCATGGCTTGGTGGATCGTGGCTGGCTTGGTCTTCTCGGTTGGCAGAAAACCATCCAGTGCCCGGTTCACCAATTCGGTGCGGGAAGCCAGAAATTCAGACAGGTCAAAACCCTTCTTCAGCGATACCTTTGTGTGCTTGGCCATAAATTGTCCGCACATAAATAAAAAATAACGCGGTCCGGCGCAAGCCTCAAAGCGGGGAATTCTCCGCCGAGTAACAGCGACGGCACGCCTGCCCCACTTTAGGAGCTGGCTGACAAATGGCTTTTTGCCCTCGCCGTTCGCCATGGGGCGCGATTGGCTGGAGGGAGCCGTGTGCGGGCGCTAGCGGAAATTTTTCTTGCTCAGTTCCAGCACGCTATCGGCCTGGTCCTTGGTGATGATTGACGCGCCGGCATCCATGCTCGCGGGCCGGATGCCAAAACGTTTGAGCAGGGTTAGTTGCACCACGGGATAAAACCCCTGGATATACGGTTGCTGGTCAATGGTAAAGCGGATCTGCCCGGCCTTGATCAGGCGCAGGATTTCCGGCGTCAGATCGAAACCGGCGGCCAGAATGCCCTTGTCTTTGAAATTTTGTTCGAGAGCCAGACCGGCTCCCTCCGTGTCGGCCTGGCCGGTGCAGACGACATACTTGATGTCCGGGTGCTGCTGCAGTTCGCGCGTGATGACCTTGGCGGACTCCACCGCACTGTTACCGGTGATCGCCACCGTCCACGTAATCCCCTTCTTCTTCAACTCCTCCTGTTCGCCGCGCAAGCGATCCGAGAGCGCCGAAACACCCTCGGCATGCATCGTCATCAGAATATGGCTGTTCTCCGGGATATAGTTCGCGCACTCCCGCCCGGCGGTTTTGCCGGCCTCATACAACCGTTGGCAAACAGCGCTCAAACGGGCATTGGGAGTATCCTGGTCATCCACGTTAAAGGCCACCACCGGGATGCCCTTGTGTACGGTTTCTTCCACCACGGCGTCGAAACCCACCGGATCAATGATGTTCAGGGCGATGCCGTCGTAGCCGTCGCGCACGGCTTGGCGAACCATCTCGGCCTGGGCCTTGATATCCACACCCTTGGTGCCGGTGAACTCGCATTTGACGTTCATCATTTTCGCCGCGTCCGTCATGCCTTGTTTCACGGGTTTAAAAAAATCTTCTTCCACGCAGGTGGTGATGAAGATAAAGCGCAATGGCTTCCGGGCATTGGTTTCCGGGGCGGCTTGACTACTGAGAACCAGCGTCATGGCGAATAGCACAGCGAGTTGTTTATTCATAAATTTCATGCGGGCTTATTGCTAGCACACTTCCGGGGGAAAAGTCATGTGAAAACGACTGCCGGAAATGTGAATGAGTACTTTGGCAGAACAGAACCTCCATGAGCTGGTGCGTCAGCGGGCAGCGGCACCTTCGCTGCGGGTCAGTTTTAATACGCGATGATTCCGCGAATCGGCGATGTAGATGTCCCCCGTGCGAGGATGGGCAACCACTCCGTGCGGTTCGCCGAGTTGAGCTTGGAGCGGCGGACCTGGGACGCCCGCAGTACCGCGCGTTCGAGTACCGGCCAGGGTGATCAGTTTGCCTTTCGCCACCAGGAACTTCCGGATCAGGTTATTGCCGGAATCAGCGATGAGAATATTGTTCTCCGCATCCGCCCACAGGTGTTTCACTCCACTCAGCGGAGGCTGGGCGCTCGAATCCTCAAGGACGCGAACCGTTCCATCACTACCGAGCATTTTCAGCCCCCGGCCCGCTACGATGTATAGATTTCCCTTGGCATCCACGGCCTGCGCGCGACTGCCGCTGATACCCGGCACGGTGGTGATTATACCAGTTTTCACGTCCACAATTCGTTCAAAGCGGCTGAAACCGCCGAGATAGAGTTTGGTAAAGTCATGGTTGAAACAGAGGCAGGCGAGGCCGTCCAACGACGCCTGGGTGGCTGGACCGCCATCGCCGCTATAGGCATTGCGACCGTTGCCGGCAAAGGTGGTCACGGTGCCGGTCCTGGCATCTACCCGGCGCACCGAGTAATGGTAGGTGTCGGCGAGGAACAGGTTTCCCTGCGCGTCGGCCACCAGGTTGTGCGGTGCCTGGAAGCTGGCTTGTGCGGCCGGCCCGCCATCGCCGAGGGGCGCGCCCTTTGGCTTGGCGCTCGTTACCACAGTGAGAATGCCCGTGCGCGCATCCACGCGCAGCAGGCGATGGGTTTCCTCACAGATATACATGTTGTCTTGCGGATCAAACGCGATCCCGAATGGCTGGCTGATCCGGCACTCGGTGGCGGGTTTTCCCTCCACGGCAGTGCCACCGCCAGCAACAATTTTCAACAGCTCAGCCGCTGGCAATAATGATGCGGTCGCGAGCAACAGAGCGGCTGGCAGGGAAGACAGGTTAAGTTTCATGGGCGTGATTGTTTTTACAAACGACTGCGGTTTGCTGCGTTGGTACTGATGAGAAATCGCTTTCCTCCGCGCTTCATATTTGCACTTATCGCGTTGCAGTCATGGAGCGTTGCTTTGGGCTCGTTTTGCATGATCGGGATGGTACGGCGGCGGCGGTGAAGGGCAAGCTGTTTTTGTATTTTTTATCCCTCATAAACCTTGACTTTCATGACGTTGGACGCGATGAAAGGGACGTGTTTTCCGTCCCAACAAGTTTTTATGCGCGGTGGTGTCTAAGCCCCGGTGCAGACGGCTTGCGCGAGGCGCCGGTGGACCCGCCGCCGGAGAAGCTGCTGCAAGTCATCTGGCTGCATCAGCGGTTGAAACGGTTGAGCTTGCGCCTGGTGGATGGCCGTTCGTTGCGCGTGTTGCATCCGGGGTTTTGGATCAGAAACCTTTAGTTTTTTCAATTTTGTTGCCTTTGGTGCCTGATGCACTTATGCTTCACACAAGCGCAACGAAAGCCGAAATTACTGAAAATGGAATGAGTTATGGCCTTTGAATCATTGACTGACGATCGCATTGAAACACTTTTGCGGATGCCAAAGCGCATCACCAATCCGACGGCAAGAAGTGTGCAAGATGCCAACCACGAAAAAAAGGATTATCTTGTCCAGAGCAATGACGGTTCCGAAAGATTCAAACTCTTTGTGCGACAGAACAAAACGATATCTGAAGATTTTTCCTGTGGTTTAATTTGGCTGCCTGCGGGTGGCGAAAGTCTGATTTTAACTCGTTACAACGGAAGCAGTCACGAGCATCCAAACCACTTGGAGCAAACGAAAATCAGCTTTGCCTGTCATGTTCACAAAGCGACAGAGCGATATATTCAAGCGAATTTGAAAGCCGAGAGTTTTGCAACGGAGGCAATTGCATATCAAACGTGCAACGGAGCATTGCACGCGCTTGTCGTGGATTGCAATATCTCAGGTATTGAAACAGTTTCTGACCACCCAGAGTTGCCGTTGGAAACGCAAGACCGGAACATCACAATAGACCTGTGAACTATGAATTTTGACCTAAAATTGCTTCAAGAGAAGCTTTGCATAACACTTTGCGGGGAAGTGCAAATCCGCACCACAAAACAAGGTTATCTGCAACTCGTCACGCCGTTTACATTTTTTGACGGCGACACCTTCCAACTCTACTTGCAAGAAATGCCCGGCGGCGGCCTTCGGTTGACAGATTGTGGACACACCTTGATGCACTTGAGTTATGAAAACGATATCTCCAAGTATCGTGAGGGCACCCGAGGAAAGCTTTTTGAGCAAGTGTTGGCAACCTCAGGAATCAAGGATGAAGGCGGACAACTTATCTTTGATACCTCGGTCGAAAACCTTGGGAATAGTGTCCTGAAATTCGGCCAAGGGATAACACGCATCTATGACCTAACATTCCTAAATCGATCGCGTGTTGCGGGCACGTTCTACGAAGATTTGAAAGAGCGACTTTTCGGCTTGGTTGCCTCTGACCGAATCCAGCAAAACTTTTCACTGGCGGGCAAAGAGGATGCTCCAAGCTATCCGATTGATTTTTACATCAACCGGAAACAATCACCGCTTTTCTTGTTTGGCATTGCCAGCGTTGACAAGGTACGGCTTGTGACAATCATCCTTGAGCATTGGTTAAGAGCAAAAGTTGAATTTGATTCTCTGCTCATCTTTCAAAACCAAGCCGAAATTCCACGTGGCGACTTGGCAAGACTTTCCAATGTTGGTGGTCAAATGGTTGCTTCGCTTGATGCTTCGGAAGATTTCCAACGTAAGGTACTCAAGCTGTCAAATCAGTTTGAAACCAACTAAGCTTTAGCTTGAGGGACAATGTGCCGTTTTCAAAGGGAGGAGTACCTGAACTAACGAACCCCCTTGACCTCTGAGACACTCACACCAACTGAACATCAACGTACCCCCGAAACCATGCTGCAAAATCGTCAACTATGAAAACTGGACTCTTGATTGGCTCAACATGGCGACAGGAAATCGGATTCAACGTTTAATGCCAAACAGAGAATGAACTATACTGTGAATGACCTCTTTTCAGAACCGCTAACAAGCTTACCGGTTCAACAATGGCACAAGCCCGTTTGCGCGATGCCTCAAGCTCCTGTGCCCAAGAAATTGGATTATTCGATTCCATGATTAAGAATGGTCAAACCGGCCCCCTTCGTGCCAATTACCGAAGCGGGCGGGGCGGAAACTCGACATTGGCAAAAACTTCAGCCAAGGCAATGGTAACTTTGAGGGTGGGCAGGTACAGTTTGGCCTCCAACCCGGATGTTTCCTTGAGCAGCCATTGTTCACCTTCCTGCCGGATAAAGTGCTCAATATAAGGCGCTTTTTGACTCACCAGCAGGTATTCTTTTAATGAGGGTATGCGGCGATAATTCTCAAACTTGGCCCCCCGGTCATACGCTTCTGTGGAATCCGACAGGACTTCAACAATGACCGTCGGGGTAGTGAGCGTATCCTGCACTTCATCAACAAACTCTTGTTTGCCACAGGCCACTATGACATCCGGATAAGTGTACAACCCAGTGGCTACGACTTTTACGCGAAGATTGGAATCATAAACGACACAACCACAACCTTTAAGTTGGTTGCGCAGTTCCCCCCCAATGTTCATGGGAATTAAACTATGCCATCGAGTCCCCCCCGACATGGCGAAGATCTCGCCATCGAAAAACTCACTCTTGAAAGTGGCGCGTCGCTCAACATCGAGATACTCGGTCTCGCTCAGCTTATGTGTTGACATGTGCGTTTCCCATACATGCATACCATAAAACCGGCACATTAAATTGCAAGCCTGGTTTTTAGCCTGCTTTTTGGAGATGGTGTCAAACCATAGCATGTTCATTTCAGTCCATTCCAACTCCTTGTTACAAACTCCTGGCTTTCCGCTTTCGCGTATTTCGCATGTTTCGCGGTCTGAATTCCCCGTCCGTTCTAACTCCTGACTCCTAACTTCTACTTTCATTGTCTTCATTTTTCTGCCCGTTTCATCTTTCTGCTAGATTTCATCCCCATTTTACCGGCCTTTTTCCCCTGAAATATTTTTTAAACTTTTTTGAGGGTAGGACCGTATTTGTCCTACCCCCCATGCTACGCTGTTCCCCGAAACAATAAAAATTATAACGATAGAATACTATGAAAGATCAGGATACCCGAGACCGTTTCGTTCAACTCCGCGCCCAAGGCTGGAGCTACAACCGGATTGCCACCGAACTCAACGTCTGTAAAAAGACCCTTATCACCTGGAGCCGCCAGCTCCAGTTTGAAATCCACAACCTGCAGGTCATGGAAGCCGAGGCCCTGCGCGAGCAACACTTCCTGTCCTATCAGGACCGTTGCCAACTCCTGTCCGATCGTCTGCGGCGCATTCGCGCCGCCCTCGATCAGCGCGATTTCAACGAACTCCCCACTGCCAGCCTGCTGGCCCTGGAGTCCCGCTTGCGCACGGAAGTCAATCGGGAATCCACCCCGGTTCAACTGGTAACCCCTTTCAAGGACATCCCCGCCCCGGAACTCCCTTCCGACCTCCACCAATGGTCCGTCTAACCCTTCCATCATTTTTTACCTGCCATATTTATGCCATGCTCTTCGCTCCCCATTCGCGCCGATTCGCGTATTTCGCGGGCGTCCCTGTCTCCCTCTGAAATTTGAAATCTGAAATCTGAAATTCCTATGTGGCCCCCCAAATTCATCTGCCGCATCATCCGGCCCAAACGCATCAAGCCGGTCATCATCCGCGCCATCCGGCATGTCGTCCCGAAACGGATCACCTCGCCCCCAAAGCCGTTGCTGGTCGTCCAATACTTTCGGGCGCTCACCCGGTTCATAAATCTGGATCGCCAACTGTTTTCCCATAAGTTCGCCTTTGGCCCGAATTTGCTGGGTGCCCTGGTGGATCCGTTTCCGATGCAAAACTACACCACCCCCCTCCCGGCAACCCCGGCGGTGAATTTGCAATCACCAATTCAACTGCCTAATCTACAAGAACTTATCACCAAACTAGCCAATCAAACTACACCGTAAAGTTACCGCAAACGGTGTAATTTCGGTGTAGTTTTGGTGTAGTTTTTACCTGCCACATCACTCCCCATGAACCCAGTCCCATCCTTCTCCCCCAAGGGGGAGAAGGTGCCAGCAGGGTGGTTGAGGGGGCGGGGCATCCCAGATCTCCTGCGGGCTGAGACCGCCCCATGCGCGGAGCAGTTGCAGCAGTTGCTCCTGCCGGGGACGCAAGACCAGCTTCGTCCGGCCAGCGCTGGAATTGCTTGGATCCGCCGCCAGACCGCTTCCAGCGTCTGGTGCAAACCCTCCACCGCGTATTCGTCAGTCAAGTGTGAGTCAAGTCTTTGGTCAAGCGGTTCAACGGGCCGGTAGTGGGCCAAAATTTTACCGGCCAACACCAAGACCACCGGTGCCTGGTTATTATCGTTGCGATGAACCTGCCTTTGCCGGGATTTCGTAGTGAGAGAGGATTTCGCCACTGGGATGGGCGGTGGCACCGTCCCTGGGCAGCGCTGGCCGCACATAGTCCACCGCAGTCTTCTCCGGCGAGACGATCACGCGCAGGTAACCGGAACTTCCCAGGATTGTCCCGTGTACATAACCATATTCGGCAGCGGAACGCGGGACCCGGCCATTACCGGAGTATCCGGGCTGCGGCACTTCCTGGTACACGACGCCATCCAGGTCCTGTTTGGCATAGAAGTGATCGTGTCCGTGGAAGACAATTTGAACATGATTCTGCACCAGGAGTTGGTGAATCGGCGCGGGCCAGCCCGGACGGTTCAGCTTGAAACCGTCACTTCCGTCCGCACTTCTGCCACCCCACTCGTAGAAGGGCGCGGCCTCTGAGCCGCCACGGGCCTGCTCATCTGCGCCGCCCACCAGATGATGGATGAAGATATATTTGAATTTTGCGCGGCTGCTTTCAAGGGCGCGTTTCAGCCATTGATACTGCTCAACACCGAGCGTGCGCTTCCAGTTGTCATTCCGGCCACGCTGCCGTTGGGTGAACCAAAACGGATCCAGCACGACGAACAGGGCGGGACCCCATTCCCAGGCGTAGTAATCCTGCAGCAACCCGGCCTGCGGACGCTGCGCGGCGTTGCCCGAATAGAAGCTGTCAGGAACGGGGTTCGGAAAATAGCGTTTGCGCATCTGGCAGGACCAGACCGCGAGACCATCCGCAGCGCTCTCACGGCCCCGCGGGCTTTCACCGTCATGATTGCCAAGGACCAGAAACAGCGGGGCGGACTGGCAGAGCTGACCGAAATAAAAGCGCTGGGCGAGATATTGACGGGCGGCATTTTCGCGATTCTCATGTTTTTCAGTCATGAAAGTATCACCCAGGTCAATGTGGAAATCCGGTGCATCGGCCAGGGCATTGGCGAGGGAACGCTGATAGATGGCGGGATCGGTGTTTTCATCCAGATGGGAATCCGCCGTAATGGTAAAGGCGAAGGCACCGCCCGGCGGGCGGGCCGTGTGAAAGGTAAACTCGGCGCTGTTGGTCCGATCAGAGCGGAACTGGTAATAATATTGCGTGCCGGGTTGGAGCGTCCCGAGCACCAACTCCACCGGCTCGCCCGACTTGAATTGGCGCGCCGGTGTCCGGCTGGCAAGCTGGCCGCGCTGAGTTCCGTAAACAAGGCTGCCGGCCATATCCGCATAGCACAACACACTTACCGTCACGGCACTGGTTGTAGGCCGTCCCAGAACCAAATCAAAGAAATGAGCCGGCACGTCGTTGCACTTGGAATTCTGGACCGGCAACCGCGAGCCACCGCCTTTGGGCCCACGCTTCTCCTCGGCGGCAGACAACCCCAAAGCCGCACAGGCCAGGAACAGAATAAGCCAACGAGTCACGCTTTGCCCTTTCGTTTGCCACCCTGTCTGGCGGGCGTGGTGGGTTTGGAGGGATCGAAGCTGGGATTCGGCTTGGGCATTTGCGCATGGATGGCGGTGAGGTAGTCGGTCAAACGCTGGTCCAACTCTTTGACTTTGTCCGGCATTTCGCGCGCAAGGTCCTGGCGCTCACCAGGGTCTTTGGTGATATTAAACAGGCGGAGGCCACCGGTTTCATAAATGCGGATCAGCTTGAAGTCACCGAGCAGAATCGCCGATGCTGGCCCAATGGCATCCTTATCGTAATGGGGGAAATGTACGACGTACTCTTCGCGCGGACGCTGCACGGTTCCGATGCCCGCGTGGGTCAGCACGGGGACAAGGCTGCCGCCTTCAACCCCTTTGGGCATGGATTCCGTGAGGTGCGCGAGGGCGGCGACGGTGGGGAATAAGTCAGCCCCCAGCACCCGGACATGCGAACAAACACCCGGCTTGATGCCCGGTCCGCGAATGATGAACGGCACGCGCAAACCACCTTCTGAGACGGTACCTTTGCCACCGGCCAACGGCGGGTTTTTCCCTGGCGTCCCGTGATCGGTGGTGAAGAACACGTATGTGTTTTCGGCGATGCCCAATGCATCAAGTTGCTTGAGGATCATGCCAAAGGCGATATCCAGATCAAGGGTGGCGGCGGCTTCGGCGATCTCCCGCTCGTTGGGGTTACCACCCCAAGTCTTCACGGTAGCCAGCGCTTGCGGGCTGGCATCGCCGCCCTGGCGCGAGGCGTAATGAGAAAGCTGGAGGTAGAACGGTTTGCCAGCCTTGACCTGCCGCGCCATGAAGTCCATGCCGTGCTCGGTCATGCCATAGAGCTGTTTGGGATGGGGGTTATCCACGTTATCCGGGCCACCGTTGCCGTTGGGACCATCGTTTTCATCAAAACCATGCTGGCCGGGACTGACTCGGCCCACATGCCATTTGCCAAAGTGGGCGGTGGCGTAACCGGCATGCTTGAGCAGGCCAGCAATAGTGATCTCATTGGCCGGTAATTCGGTCGAGGATGAAGGGGCCATCACCCGGCCATTGGGGTCGCTGCCGCTGTCCCTTTTACCCTCATTGACAAACGTCATGTGCAACTGGGCCGGGCTTTTGCCGGTAAAAAATGTGGCGCGGGACGGGGTACACCGCGGCGAGGGGGCGTAGAAATTGGCGAACCGCATACCGGTCTGGGCCAACCTCTCAAAGTTGGGTGTGCGCACGAACTCATTTTTGGACACGGGTACGGCGTCATCCATTTGCACGGAGGTGCTGCTCCAGCCATGGCCTTCCCCAAGGATGAAGATGAAGTTCGGCAGCCTCTCCGCGCCCGGCAGTGAAGTGGCCAGCAGTGCCCCGCAACAAATACTGATAAAGGTTTTCATTAACGCGTTCGGCTTTATTGGTTGTGCGCGGGTTGGCGGGGCGACTTGGCCGTGCCACCTACCTGCATCTGAATTGCATAAAGCGCGGGCCGGGTGGTGATGAACAGCGTCTTGAAATCGCGTCCGCCAAAGCAAACATTGGTGGGTTGTGCCGGCACTTCAATCGTGCCAATCTTGTTGCCGGAGGAATCGTAAATCAACACGGTCTGCTCGCAAAAATACAGGTTCCCCTGATCGTCCAAGGTCACGCCGTCCGCACCCACGGGGGCAAAAAAGCGCTTATTGGAAAGGGAACCGTCGGCGTTGATGTCGTAGGCGTGGATTTTCTTTGCGCCGTGGTCACTGACGTAAAGAACTTTCCCATCCGGGGAACCGACCAATCCATTCGGGCGGACATAGTCCGTGATGACCCGAAGCACCGTCTTTCGATCGGGACTGAGATAGTACACGTATTCCCCCGCCTGGGACTTTACGCCCCGGCCATAGATGGGGTCGGTGAAATAGATGCCGCCCTTGGGATCAACCCATAAGTCGTTGGGCTGGTTGAAGCGTTTGCCCTGATATTGATCCACGACCACCGTCACCTGGCCTTGGCGATCCACGGAAACCAGCCGGCCACGCCCGCCTTCACATGCTATCAGGTTGCCCTGCCGATCAAAATGCTGGCCGTTGGCATTTCCAGTGTCGGTTCGGAACGTGGAGAGCTTGCCAGCCACCGACCATTTCAGGGTGCGGCTGGTCGGAATATCCGAGAAAAACACATTCCCTTCCGCATCGGCGGCCGGACCTTCACCAAACTGGAGGCCCCCGGCCAGTTCCTGTACGGTTGCACCAGGCGCAATGAGGTTGGCATCGACGGGAGATCCGGGACGGCTCTCCGCCCCGCGCAACGCAGTCCCAGCCCCCAGCGCCATCATCAACCATCCCAACCACCGCAGTTTTGAACCGTCATTCATTTGCCCAGAACGATAGCCTTGCAAGATTAACAAAGCATCTGTGCTTTCATTAAAAAGTTTTAATCTTTGGGCGGTCAAACATGTGAGTCTGGCACGCTGACATCCCGAGGGCCGGGATGCCAGGAGAGGCGACTCCGATTCTTAAATTCGCAGCCGAACAATCCGGTTGCAACATTGCCCGGGTGAACACTGCTTGACAGGTTGTGGTGGCGAATCAGTTCAAATGCCCGGGAAATATTTTTTAATGCAATCGGGGCAGATTCCGTGGGTGAATTTGGCACCGGTGTGGCGCTGGATATACTGCTCGATTTGGTTCCAGTACCCTTGGTCATCACGGATTTTTTTACACGCGGAGCAAATCGGAATCAGGCCGCGCAACGTGCTAACTTCATCCAGCGCTTGCTGTAATTCCGTCGCGAGCTGGCGGTATTTTTTCTCGCTTTCGCGCAGAGCGAATTCGGTGCGCTGAATGCGGAGCATGGACTGCACGCGCGCCAGAAGCTCCGCGTTGCCGATCGGCCGGGCGATGTAACCATCGGCGCCGGAGTCCAGGCCCTCCGCTTGCTGATCGCTCGCCGTGCGAACGGAGGATAGCTGTACGATAAAGATGCGTGCCAGCAGGGGATCGGATTTAATCTGCCGGCATACTTCCAAGCCATCCAGATCAGGCAAGTGAACATCCAAAAGCATCAAATTCGGCAGGTGTTCACGCGCCAAACGCAAAGCCTCGGCTCCCGTGGCCGCCTCCAATAAATCAAAGCCGGCCGGCCCCAGCACCCGGGTGGCGGCCAGGCGCATGATTTCGTTATCATCCACGATGAGTATCTTGGCGGGTTGAGTCATGTTTGGGATTCCTTGTTCCGCTTGGAAAGGCACGGGGTTTGCCCACCACTTGGCTGATGGCTGGCGGCCAACGGCCCGTGAGTACGAGTCGCCTGGTCCAACCGCGCTTTCCGATTTACGCACATGGGCGCAGATTAGCACAATTGCCGCCGGTTGTCTTTAAAAAGTCCTTCCCCGGGTAATTTTTTTGTGGCATTATGGGCAAGAAGCAGTTACGGTGAAGCCAGATAGTGGCTGGTCAATGTTATTAAAGCTAAATCATGCCAATGCGTACACAACGAATGAAGCCCTGTTCATGAAAACCTTAACTATCGCACAGCGTCTCAAAGTCACGCTCGGTATCATTATCGGCCTGCTCCTGGCCGGCTTCATCTTAACGGCTTGGATGCAGTCCCGGATTGACGAGGCGGAAAAACAAGCCGTGCATCAGCGCGATACCCTGCTGCGAAATACCGCGCTGATAAGGCTGATCATGATGGATACGAGTGATGCGCTCCGCGGTTTGCTGCTGGATCCCCAAGCGGCGGCGGAAAAGAAACGCAAATTGGATGGCGACGCGCTGATGGCCAAAATCGTTGAGGAAACCAAACCTTTGGTGAAAGACCAACCTGGCTTATCCAAAGCCATGATTGACCTGGAGAACTTCGATGACAAGACCTTGAACGTGCTTGAAGACCGGATCATGCAATTGGTGGTCACCAACCAGCAAGCCGCTAATGACTTCTATCAAAAGAGCTATTTGTCCGAACGCCAAAAGGCCGATCAACTCATCGCGGAATTTGATCGGCAGATTCAGAATACCGGTGACAAGGATCAGACCAAGACCTTCGTCGTGGAGATCATCATGGTCGCCTGCGTCCTTATCATTATCATCACCAGCCTTTGGCTCGGACGCGGTTTGGTCAATGCCATCACCCAGCCGCTGGATCGCCTCCTTGGCGCCATGCAGCACTTGCAAGCCGGGAACTTTACGAATCGAATCTCCCTGCCGCGACACGATGAATTTGGCATCCTGGCGGAAGGCTTGAACCAGACCGCCGAGAATCTCGCCCGGCTGGCCGGGCAGGCGCAACAGGCGGGCATCCAGTTGAACACCAGCGTCACGGAAATGGCAGCCACCCTCAAGGAACAGCAGGCCAGCTCCAGCGAAATGGCGGCGACCACCATGGAAATCAGCAGCACTTCCAAGGAAATTTCCGCCACGGCGAAAGAGCTGGGGAAAACGATGAGCAGCGTGGCCGCCGTGGCGGAGGACACCGCCCAACTCGCTAGCGGCGGACAATCCGGGTTATCCCGGCTGGAAGCCACCATGCGCCAGGTGATGGAGGCCACCGGTTCCATCGCCGCCAAACTGGCTTTACTCAGCGAAAAGACCGCCAACATCAACTCGGTGGTCACCACCATCAATAAAGTTGCCGATCAAACCAACCTGCTTTCGCTCAACGCAGCCATTGAAGCGGAAAAGGCCGGCGAGTTCGGCCAGGGATTTGCCGTGGTCGCCACCGAAATCCGCCGCCTGGCGGATCAAACCGCAGTTGCCACGTATGACATTGAACAAATGGTCAAGGAAATGCAATCGGCGGTAGCCGCCGGCGTCATGGGGATGGACAAATTCAGCGAGGAGGTTCGGCGGGGCGTCGAGGAAGTCAAACAGGTCACCGCCCAACTGGCCCAGATTATCCAGCAGGTGCAAACCTTGACGCCCCGCTTTGAAAGCGTCAACGACGGGATGCAATCACAATCCGCCGCTGCCGGCCAGATTAGCGAGGCCCTAAGCCAGTTGGGAGAAACCGCCCAACAATCGGCGGAAGCCATTGTGCAAAATGCCGAAGTGGTCGAGCGGCTCACCGCCTCCGCGCGCGGGTTGCAGGACGCGGTATCGCTCTTCCGGGTAAAATAGCCGCCGACAATTTAAAACCAACTTGTTATGAAAAACTGGTCTGTCCAAAAACGGGTGATGTTTGGCTTTGCCTTGGTTATCCTGATCTCCGCCATCATCTGCACCTATGCCATCCTCAGGCTCGGCACGATCCAGACATACGCACTCCAAGTGCAAATGAATACCGTGCCGTCCCTGCATGGCATCGGGGAAATGAACGCTGCGGGAGACGAAGATTTCATTCGGGTACTCGAATATATTTACTCCACGAACGCGGTCGAAAAGGCCACGCTGGACACTCCGCTAAATGCTTTTTCAGAGGAAATGGCCAAGCGCTTCAAAGCCCTCGAACCCACGCTGCTGGATGCGAAAGATCAGCAAATGTTCGGGACCATCAAGACGGCGCGTGACGAATATACGACGGCGCGCAACAAAGTTCTGGAGCTGGCACGGGCAAACAAATCCGCCGAAGCGGAGGACTGCCTGGATAAGCAGCTAAAACCCAAGTATCGGGACTTCTCCAAAGCAATTGATGAGATCGCGAATGATAACTTTACCGACGGGATCCTGATCGGCAAGGAGATCACCGCTTCCGTTTCCTCCACCCGCTGGGTGGTGCTGGGAGGCAGCCTGGCCTCGTTGGTCGTCTGCATCTTGATTGCCATGTCCGTGGTCAAATCGCTCAGCGAAACCTTGAACAAGCTCCTCGCCGCGCTCATGCAGGTCAACACCAGCTCGGCGGAAATGGCGGCGACGCTCAAAGAACAACAGGCCTCGGCCAACGAGGTGGCTTCCACCTCCATGGAGATCGGCGCCACCGCCAAGGAGATTTCCGCCACCGCCAGGGAACTAGGCAAGACGATGAACGAAGTGGCGCACGTTTCCGAACAGACGGCCCAAGTGGCGGGCGGCGGCCAGACCGGACTTGCCCGGCTGGAGTCCACCATGCGCCAGATCATGGATGCGGCCGGCACCATCAGCGCCAAACTCGCGATTCTCAACGAAAAAACCGCCAACATCAACTCGGTGGTCACCACCATCAACAAGGTGGCCGACCAAACGAATTTACTCTCGCTGAACGCGGCCATTGAAGCGGAAAAGGCCGGCGAACACGGCCAGGGGTTCGCCGTGGTGGCGACGGAAATCCGCCGTTTGGCGGACCAGACGGCGGTCGCCACGTACGA
The DNA here is from genome assembly GCA_037139415.1 of Verrucomicrobiota bacterium. Classification (NCBI taxonomy): domain Bacteria; kingdom Pseudomonadati; phylum Verrucomicrobiota; species Verrucomicrobiota bacterium. Next base: position 19,016 of record JBAXGN010000016.1, read on the forward strand.
TATCGAGCAAATGGTGAAGGAAATGCAGTCCGCCGTGGCGGCCGGCGTGATGGGCATGGATAAATTCAACGAAGAGGTGCGGCGAGGGGCCGACGAAGTGGGACGGGGCACGGCGCAACTCACGCAAATCATCCAGCAGGTGCAAACGCTCACCCCACGCTTTGAAACGGTCAATGACGGCATGCAGTCCCAATCCACCGCCGCCAGCCAGATCAGCGATGCGTTGGGGCAACTCGGGGAGACCGCCCAGCAATCCGCCCAAGCGCTGCGCCAAAACACCGAGGCCCTCGAACAGCTCACGGCGGCCGCACGCGGTCTCCACGAAGCCAGCGCCCAATTTAAAAATTAGCCCATGATCTTCCTTTTGTGTCAAATCGGGAACGACCGCTACGCATTGGAGATTCGTCACGTGGTGGAAGTGCTGCCGCGTGTCCATTTAAAACAGATTCCCCAAGCCGCCCGGGGTATTGCCGGAGTGTTTAACTATCATGGCGAACCCGTGCCGGTGGTGGATTTGGCGGCCATGGCGCTCGACCTGCCGGCACGCGCCAGCCTGTGTACCCGCCTCTTGGTTGTCCAATACCCAGTGGCAGAAGGGCGCACCGGTCTTTTGGGACTCCTGGCGGAGCATGCCACGGATACCCTCCGGCGCGAGCCGTCCGATTTTCAACCCCCGGAAGTCTCCCCCCCCCAAGCCCCCTATTTGGGACCGGTTACCAGTGATGAACGCGGGTTGATTCAATGGCTGAAATTGGAACAAATTCTGCCACCATCCGTGCGCGACCAATTATGGCAACAAGCCGCCACCGCGCAGGAACAACCAACCACCTCAATCGCCGGAAAAGTCGAAGGATTGAAACGATGACGGTGGCATCCTCATCCGGGCTGAAAGCCATTGAGCAACTCCTGCGCCAGGTCATCGGCTTGGACCCCGAAGCGCTCGGGGCCTCAACCGTTGCCACGGCCGTCCAACACCGGATGAAAAAGCGCGGTCTGAAAACCGTGGATGAATATGCCTCGCTGCTCTTGTTGGCCGACGCGGAATTGCAGGAATTCATTGAAGCCATGGTGGTGCCGGAAACCTGGTTTTTCCGAGATCACCAACCGTTTGTGGCGCTGGGTCAGTGGGTGAAGGAAGGCTGGTGGCCAGCGCATCCCCAAGGCGTGTTACGCGTGCTCAGCGCTCCCTGTTCCACGGGGGAGGAACCGTATTCCATCGCCATGGCGCTATTCGACGCCGGCCTGCCGCCCGACCAGTTTGTCATCGAAGCGCTGGACATCAGCGCAGCCGCGCTGGCACGCGCCCGACCAGGGGTTTATGGCAGCAATTCATTTCGCGGCCAGGACCTTGGTTTTCGCGACAAGTACTTTCGCCCCTGCGCCACCGGACACCAACTGGCCGCAGCGATCCGGCGGCAAGTGCAGTTCCGGCAGACGAACCTGCTGGATCCCATTTTACCGGAAAGCCCCGGCAGCCAGCACGTCGTCTTTTGCCGCAACTTCTTGATCTACTTGGATGAACCGGCGCAACACCGGGTCATGACCGCGTTGGACCAAGTGCTGGCCAGCGATGGTTTTCTGTTTGTGGGCCACGCGGAAACGTTTGCTTTCCATCGCTTCGGGTTTGTGCCGGCACGGATCAATATGGCCTTCGCGTTTCGCAAACGCGAGAAGCATGCGCCAGCCGTGCTGCGGCGTAAACCTGCCGTTCTGGCACCTCCCCAGGAACCCCCTCATCCCATCCTTCTCCCCCAAGGGGGCGAAGGTGCCCGCAGGGCGGTTGAGGGGGAGCAGTCGGTTCATGGGTTCAAAGAGCGAAATCTGGTTTCGGGGAAGTCTCACCCCGCCCTAACCTCGCTTGGCCCTGCGGCGCTCCGGGGTGCGGTCGGCCCGCTTCCAAAACCGGGGCGGATGCCAGCTATTTTGCCGCTTCCTTCCAAGCGGCACCCGGTGCCACCGGCAAAGCAGTCTGACAATGAAGAGGCGGATTTGGCTGAAGCCCGGCGACTCGCCGATCACGGAAAACTTGAAGCGTCGAAAAGCCAGTGCGAGGCGTATTTGCAAAATCATGAACCCTCCAGCGAGGTGTTTTTTCTGCTTGGGCTGGTGCATGGGGCGGCGGGAAACCATGTGGCGGCGGGCGCCTTTTATCGCAAAGCCTTATACTTGAATCCGGATAACCAGGAAGCGCTGGTTCACCTGGCGTTGCTGGCGGAGAAACTGGGGAAATTTGAGGAGGCCAGAAGGCTTCAGCAACGGCTGCGCCGGTTGCAGGCTAAACCGTTGGCGACCAACGCCCAAGCCAGCTCCAAATTATGAGCACCCAAGTGAATCATTCAGAGATTACCACGTGCTGGAAACACATCGGGGTGTGGGGCGATGGTTCCTGCAAGAACCTGCCCACCTACGCCCATTGCCGCAATTGCCCGGATTATCGGCGGGCCGCTGCGGCCTTGCTTGACCGCGAACCACCGCCTGGTTACTATGAGGATTGGACGCAACGCGTGGCACAGCCGCGCCAGCCGCGCCTGACGGGCACGAAACCCGTGGTCATTTTTCGCCTGGGTGGAGAATGGCTGGCGCTGCCGACGACCTCCTTCCAGGAGGTTGCCGAACTGCGCCCCGTCCATTCGTTGCCGCACCGGGCGGACACGATCGTCAAGGGCCTGATCAACATTCGTGGCGAATTGCTCATCTGCATCTCGCTCGCAGCCCTGCTGGGATTGGAAACCGCGCCGGAGCCAGCCGCAAAAAAATCGCGCTCGGCACACCAGCGACTTCTGGTTGCGACGCACCAAACCGGGCGGGTCGTGTTTCCGGTAACCGAAGTGCATGGCAGCCGCCGTTACCATCCGGATGATCTCAAGCCCCTTCCTTCCACGGTGGCGCTGACCACCGCCCGTTATTCGATCGGGCTGCTAGCCTGGCAGCAACACCTGGTGGGCGTTTTGGACGCCGAATTATTGTTTTACACCTTGAACCGCAGCCTGTCCTGACTGTTTATTTATGGGTGATCTCAGTCAATTCTCAATGTTTGAACTCTTCCGCCAGGAAGCGGAGAACCAAACGGCCACGCTCACCCGGGGAATCCTCACGCTGGAACAGAATCCCACGTCACCCCGCGAATTGGAAGCGCTGATGCGCGCCGCGCATTCCTTGAAAGGCGCGGCACGGATCATTGGGTTGGAGGCTGGTGTCCGGCTGGCGCATGCCATGGAAGACTGCTTTGTGGCGGCCCAAAAAGGACAACTGCTCCTGAACTCTGCCGCCACGGATTGCTTATTGAGAAGCGTTGATCTTTTTACCAACCTCGCCCAAACGCCCGAGTCAAATCTAGCCGTCTGGGATGGCAACCGGAAATCCGAAGTGGACTCTCTGGTGCAATCCTTGGCGGCCCTCACCAGCGGAAGCTCTCCCAGCCTGCCGGCGCGGATGAACGAAGCACCCCTCCCGGTGCCGGCGGAGAACCCACCGATCCCACCCGCGCCAGCCATGCGGAACAACACCCCGGAACCGGAAGCGGCGGATCGGGTATTGCGCGTAACGGCGGAAAACTTGAACCGCCTGTTGGGACTCGCGGGCGAGTCCCTGGTCGAATCCCGCTGGTTGGAGCCGTTTGCCGATTCGCTCCTCCGCCTCAAGCGCCAGCAATGGCGGCTGGCCAAGACCCTGGAGAGCTTGGAGGGAAATCTGGCCGGACAGTCACTCGACGAGCGGACCCAAGCCCACCTTCAGGACGCCCAGCAACAGGCCGGCGACTGCCTGCGGAATCTCTCCACCCAGCACGCCGAATTTGAACTGTACTGCCGGCGCATCGCCGGGCTTTCGCATCGTTTGTACCGCGAAGCCATGGCCAGCCGCATGCGGCCGTTCGCCGATGGGGTGCATGGTTTTCCGCGCTTGGTGCGGGATCTGGCCCGGGATCTGGGTAAAGATGTCCGGTTGGAGATTACGGGTAAAGACACCCCACTGGACCGGGAGGTGCTCGAAAAACTTGAAGCCCCGCTCAACCACCTCCTCCGCAATGCGGTGGACCATGGCATCGAAATGCCCGAAGTGCGGGTCCAGACGGGCAAGCCGCCGCAGGGAACGATCCTCCTGGAAGCCCGGCATAGCGCGGGCTTGCTGCTGATCATCGTGCAGGACGACGGCTGCGGGATTTCCCTGGAGCGTTTGCGAAAAGTCATCGGGGAGAGAAAATTGGCCGCGCCGGAAGTGGTCGAAAAACTGGGGGAGGATGAATTGCTGGAGTTTTTGTTTTTGCCCGGTTTTTCGCTGCGTGAAAACGTGACGAATGTTTCCGGCCGCGGGGTGGGGTTGGACGTGGTGCGGAGCACGGTGCAGAACCTGCGCGGCTCGGTGCGCGTGTCCGCGCCGCCCGGGCAAGGGGTTCGCTTTCAACTGCAACTGCCGCTGACGGTGTCAGTGGCGCGCACGCTCCTGGCGGAGATTGCCGGCGAACCGTATGCTTTTCCGCTGGCGCGGGTGCAAGGCGTACTGCGTGTCCCGCAGAATCAGGTCGCGATGCTGGAAGGCCGGGAACACCTCGCGTACAAAGACCAGCGGATCGGATTGGTGGCGGCCAGCCAGATTTTAGGACGCGGCGCCGCCCCGGCAGGCGACGAACTGGCGGTGATTGTCCTGGGCGAACGCACGCGCCGGTTTGGGGTGGTGGTGGACAAATTCCTGGGCGAACGGGAGCTGGTGGTGCAGCCGTTGGACCCCCGGCTCAGAAAGATCAAGGACATCAGCGCGGCGGCGCTGATGCCGGATGGCTCTCCCGTTTTGATTGTGGACGTGGACGACCTGCTGCGTTCGATTGAATTGTTGGTAACCGGCGGTCGTTTGGCCAAAGCCCACAGTTCCGAAACCGCCCTGGCCCAACACCGCTGCAAGCGAATCCTGGTGGTGGATGATTCCCTCACGGTGCGCGAGCTGGAACGCAAACTCCTAAGCAACCGGGGATTTGAAGTGGAAGTGGCGGTGGATGGCATGGATGGCTGGAACGCCGTGCGCACGGAGACCTACGACCTGGTGGTCAGCGACGTGGATATGCCGCGCCTGGATGGCATTGAATTGGTCAGCCTCATCAAGAAGGATCCGCGGTTGAAAGCCCTGCCAGTCATGATTGTGTCGTACAAGGACCGCGAAGAAGATCGGCGGCGCGGCCTGGATGCGGGAGCCGACTATTACCTGACCAAGGGAAGTTTTCACGACGAAGCCCTGCTCACCGCCGTAGTGGATCTCATCGGCGAACCGGAGGACCACCCATGAACCTTCCCAAACCCGGGCGGGTTATCGTGCGCAACGCGGGGTGGCTCAGGGTATATAAATCCTGGTTTTACACCGCCACAAATAAATCTGACCGCCAGCAAAAAGTGGGTTATAATGGTTGGCAAACGGATGGCTGGTTTGAAAATAGTTCCCCATAAAATGCGAATTGGAATTGTCAACGATCTGCCGCTGGCAGTGGAAGCGCTCCGCCGATTGCTGGCCAAGCAAACGGAACACCAGGTCATTTGGGTGGCGTATAACGGTTCGGAAGCGGTGGAACTGTGCGAACGCAACACGCCCGACCTCATTTTGATGGACCTGGTCATGCCGGTAATGAACGGCGTGGAAGCCACCCGCCGCATTATGGCTCGGTGCCCGTGCGCCATTTTGCTGGTCACCGTCAGTGTTCGTGAGAATGCCGGCTTGGTTTTCGAGGCCATGGGCAACGGCGCGTTGGATGCGGTGGATACGCCAAACCTGGGGAACGATGTGGTGCAAACTGGCACGTCGTTGCTTGCCAAAATTGATCTGATGAATCGCTTGCTGGCGGTGGGAAATGGCCCGGCAAAGCCCTTGTCGCCTTCAATGGGTGACGTGGCCTTTTCCCGTAAACCAAAACTGGTCGCCATCGGCGCTTCCGCCGGTGGCCCGGCCGCGCTCGCTTATGTGCTCTCCCGGCTCCCGCGTAATCTGCCTGCCGCCGTGGTGCTGATTCAGCACGTGGACGAACGCTATGCCCCCTCGCTGGCGGAGTGGTTGAACCAACAGTCCATCCTCCCGGTGCGGGCGGCCGTGGAAGGAGACACCCCCACCGTTGGCCAAGTGCTCCTGGCGGTGAAAAATGATCATTTGGTTTTTACCGGCCCCAACCGGCTTGGATATACGGCACACCCTCAGGAAACATTTTACCGTCCCTCCGTGGATGCGTTTTTTGAAAGTGTGGCCCGTCATTACAAAGGCGGCGTGATCGGGGTGGTGCTAACCGGGATGGGCCCGGATGGGGCCAAGGGCCTGAAGACATTGCGCGCTGCCGGGTGCTATACCATCGCCCAAGATCGTGAAACCTGTGCGGTTTATGGCATGCCCAAAGCGGCGGCGGCCATCGGCGCCGCGGTGGATATCCTGCCGCTGGAAAAGATTGCCGCGCAAGTGTCCGAACGGATTAATAAGCTGGCATAGTGCAATCATAACAAAACCAATTTATGAACTCTCCTTTGCCGTCCACTGCTTCGCCCAACCCACCGGCCGAAAATCCCAGCCGGATCATGGTGTTACTGGTGGATGACCAGCCGATGATCGGCGAGGCGATCCGGCGCATCCTCGCCAACCAGACCGACATTGATTTTCATTTTTGCGCGAATCCGGCTGACGCCTTGGGCACCGCGCGCCAAATCAAACCCACGGTGATTCTCCAAGACCTCGTCATGCCCGGCATTGGCGGCTTGGAACTCCTCAACGAATACCGGCTGGATCCCGTCACCAAAGATATCCCCGTCGTGGTGCTGTCCACCAAAGAAGACCCGGTGGTGAAAAGCGAATCATTTGCGGCCGGGGCCAACGATTATTTGGTCAAGTTGCCGGATAAGATCGAACTCCTTGCCCGCGTCCGTTACCACTCGCGGGCTTACAACAGCCTGCTCCAGCGCGACGCAGCCTATCAATCATTGCGGGAAAGCCAACGTTGCCTCACAGAAACGAACGATGCGCTTTTATTGGCCAATCGCAAGCTGGAAGAAGCCACCCAGGCCAAATCCGAATTTCTGGCGCTCATGAGCCATGAAATCCGGACGCCTATCAACGGTATTATCGGCACGTCCGAGCTGCTGGCAGACACGAAGCTGGACGAAAACCAGCAGGAGGCCCTCCACGTCATTCTCAACAGCAGCGAAGCCCTGCTGGCCATCATCAACGACGTGTTGGATTTCTCCAAAATTGAGGCGGGTAAACTGGAGATGGAGCATGTCCCCTTCGATCTGGTCACCTGCCTTAAAGACGCATTTGACGTCGTGGCTTTGAAAGCGGCGGAGAAAAATCTGGATTTGATCTGCCATTTTGATGCCGCCGTCCCCACCCATTTGGTGGGCGACGTCACCCGGGTGCGCCAAATTTTTCTGAATTTGCTTGGGAATGCCATCAAGTTCACCGCGCAAGGTGAGATCGTCGTGCGGGTGCAACTGGACGCCGCCGCCTTCAATCACCGTCAACCTTCAGCCACCCCCCTGCGGTTCTCCGTTCGCGACACTGGCATTGGCATTTCGCAGGAAAAACAGGAACGCCTGTTTCGCCCCTTCATGCAGGCTGACAATTCCAGTACCCGGCAATACGGCGGCACCGGGCTGGGCCTGTCCATCAGCCGCCGGTTGGTGGAACTGATGGGCGGGCGGATTTGGCTGGAGAGTGAGTCTGGCAAAGGTTCCACGTTTCACTTTGCCATCGCGCTCCCGCCGGCGGCTCCCACCCGCCGGGCGCCCTGGCTGGAACCCCAGCCCGGGTTATCTGGAAAAAAGGTTCTGTTGCTGGAAGATAATCAGACTTTTCAAGGCATGTTCCGTGAACTGGCCCAAAGCTGGAACCTGGGTGTCTGGTCCGCCGTGTCCACCGATGAAGCCCGCGCCATCTTGAACCAAGAACCCAGCCCGGATGTGGTGATGGTGGACGAGCAGTTGCCTGCGGGAGATGTTTTTTCGCTGGTGGATCATCTCCAGTCATCACGCGGCGGCAAAAGTCCGGCGCTGGTTTTGCTCACCTCGCAGCGCCGGCGGCGCGATCCACTCCAGTCCGCGCGCTTAAACGCCGCCTTGGTGCTTAAAAAACCGGTCTGGCCTCAACAGGTGCTGGACACCCTCCTTCGCGCGGTGGGGAGCGCCGTCACCGCGCCCACTGCCTCCAGCGCGCCCGCCCTAGACTCCACCATGGGCGTCCGCATGCCGCTGCAGATTCTTTTGGCCGATGATAATGAAATCAACCAGAAGGTCGCGCGGGCGTTGCTGCGCCGCTTGGGTTATGAAGTTCAGGTCGCCCGCAACGGCAGCGAAGTTCTTCAGGCGTTGGAAGAGCAGCTCTATGATTTGGTGTTCCTGGATCTTCAAATGCCGGAAATGGACGGCTATGAAGCCATGCGGCGGATTATCGCCAAATGGCCGGCCGAAAAACGGCCATGGGTGATCGCCATGACTGCCGCCGTCCTGCCCAAGGATCGGGAAAAGTGCCGGGCGGCGGGGATGAGTGATTTCGTGATTAAACCGGTTCGGACGGACGTCCTGCAAGCGGTCATTGCCAAATGGTATCCGCTGGTCGCGGCAAGGCGGGCGGCGAGCCGTGCCACTGAGCCGCAACTGACTGAGGATTCCCACGGCTCGCTCGAACAGAGCAATTTATCGCCGTTTGAATCTGAACGCCTTGAGGAAATCAGCGGCGGCAATCCAGTCAACCAGCGGGACCTCATTCTCTTGTATCTGAATCAGGCCGGCGAACTGATGCGCCTGCTGGACGCCGCCATCCGCCGCCAGGACTTCCTTGAGGCCGGCCGACACGCGCATAAATTGGCGGGTTCCAGTAGCGTCTGTGGCATTAACCACGTCGCACAATCGCTGCGAGTGATCGAGCAGTTGTGTGAGTGTGGGCAGCCAGCCAAGGTGCCGGAACATTTCGCGGTGACCGTTCAACAGTTGGAAATCGCCCGCAAGGCCTTGACCGAGTATCTTGAAAAACTGAAACCCCATTCTCCCTAATTTGCGGCTTCACCTTTCTAACTCGTTGGGTATGGAACTGGTCGCCAAAACCGGGCAGGAAACCGGCACCAAGGCTGCTTCTCTTGATTTCCAATTTTACTTCATCCTTTCCCATGCTCTTCCGGCCTCGCCCCCTTCAGCCTTCACCCATTAGTTGACTGCCGCAGAGTTTTTCCCTGTCTTCGGACTCAAACGCCGCACCGTGACCAGTTCGAGGAACCCATAAAAAACATTCGCGGCCAATACAGGGTTATCCAAGGATTGAGTTCGCAGCGCTGCTGACCGCGTCAGGGGCTTGCCTTGCTCCCGGCATTTGCATTAGGCTCGCCGCATGAATACTACTTGCGCGATCTTTTTGCTTTCTGCCCTGGCAGTGGCGCTGGCAGGCAACGCCGCTGCCGCCGACCGCCCAGATGTAAATTACGATGAAGCCAAAGTGGGGGAATTGACCCTGCCCGATCCGCTCACGTTTTCCAACGGCAAACCAGTCAAGAACGTCAAAGCCTGGCAGCAGAAACGGCGTCCGGAAATCGTGAAGCTTTTCGAGACGCACATGCAGGGTCGCAGCCCCGGCAAACCGGCGGCGCTCTCCTTTCAGCAAATCGAAACCGACCCGCAAGCCTTGGGCGGCAAGGCCACCCGCAAACAGATCACGGTATATTTCACGGCGGACAAGACCGGTCCCAGCATGGATATCCTGCTGTACCTTCCCAATCAGGCGATTAAGCCCGTACCGGTTTTTCTGGGACCGAATTTTGGCGGAAACCATGCCGTGAACACGGATCCGGGCATCAAGCTGTCGCAGCGCTGGATGCGCGATGACAAGGAGAAGACCGTGGTGAACAATCGCGCCACCGAAAAGGCACGCGGCAAGGAGGCCGGCCGCTGGCCAATCGAAACCATCCTGGACCGTGGCTATGCCGTGGCCACCATTTATTATGGCGATCTGGAACCGGATTCCACCAATGGCTGGACGCAGGGCATTCGCGGGTATTATCTCGCGCAACAGGGCAAGACCGAGTTTGCCCCGGACGACTGGGGTGCGATTGGCGCCTGGGCGTGGGGATTAAGCCGCGCGATGGATTATTTGGAAACGGATCGCGCGATTGATGCCAGCCGAGTGGCCATTATGGGGCATTCACGCCTGGGTAAAACCGCGCTGTGGGCCGGGGCACAGGATGAGCGTTTTGCCATCGTCATCTCCAACGATTCCGGGGAGGGGGGCGCGGCGTTATCACGGCGTTGGTTTGGGGAAACGGTGGGCATCATGAACAAGAGCTTTCCGCACTGGTTCAACGACAACTACAAACGCTACTCCACCAATGTCCCCGCACTGCCCGTGGATGCGCACTTGCTGCTTGCGCTGATGGCGCCGCGCCCAGTCTATGTGGCCAGCGCGGAGGAAGACCGCTGGGCGGACCCCCGGGGCGAATTTCTTGCGGCGAAAAACGCCGAGCCGGTATATCGGTTGTTTGGTTTGGAGGGCCTGGGGGTCAGCGAGATGCCCGGCACCAACCAGCCCGTCGGCAAAACCATTGGCTATCATATCCGCACCGGCAAACACGACGTAACCGATTATGATTGGGCGCAATACCTGAATTTTGCCGACCGCCATTTCAACAAAACCAAACGTTAATCAAAACTGCGCTTGCAACCGGACACTAAAAACGGGATTTTTCACTTATGAAATTTGCCATCTGCAACGAAATCTTTCAGGGTTGGACCATTGATAAGGCCATGTCCTTTGCCAAACAGGCGGGATACGACGGCATTGAAATCGCGCCGTTCACGCTGGCCAAATATGTGACAGACATTCCTCAAACAGAACGCCAGCGCATCCGCGAGACGGCAGCGCGCCTGAACCTGGAAATCAGCGGCATCCACTGGGTGTTGGTCCAAGCGGAAGGGATGCACCTGAATCATCCGGACACTCAAATCCGGGAGAAGACCGCGCGTTACTTTTGCGAGCTGGTGGATTTCTGCGGCGACTTGGGCGGCAAGGTCATTGTCGTGGGTTCACCCAAACAGCGCAACGTGATGGAGGGGGTGACGCCACAACAGGCATGGGAATGGGCCGCCAATACGTTCCGGCCAGCGGTGGAGCGTGCCGAACAGCGCGGGGTCACCATCTGTTTTGAACCATTGGCGCCGGTGGAGACCAATTTCATCAACACCGCCGAGGAGGCTATCCGCTTTGCCCGCCAGTTCAACAGTCCGTCCATGAAGATCATCCTGGACGTCAAGGCGATGTGTTCCGAAACCAAACCGATCCCGCAAATCATCCGCGAGTCCAAGGGGGAATTCGCCTATTTCCACGCCAACGACCGCAACCTGAAGGGACCGGGATTTGGCGACGTGGATTTTCACCCGATCGCCGCCGCCCTGCGCGAGGTGGGGTATCAAGGTTATGCGTCGGTGGAAGTGTTCAAGTTCGAGGAAGGCCCCGAAGCCATCGCCACGCGAAGCATCGCGTATCTGAAGCAGGTTTTTTTATAATCGCCGAGGTCCTTGTGCTTGCATTCGGCCTACCTGCCTGCCGCCGGCGAAGCCGGGGCGTGCATGCCTTTGGCCACCCATTTACGCGCCAGCCACAGGCCGAGCGGGGAACTCATGGCGATGCAACCATAGATGAACCACAAGGTCCCGGTGTGCAATTGCGCGACCGGGGTATTTTCGGGGCAGTAGGTGCTGAGCAGGTAACCGGAATAAAAGCCCGTGGTGCCTTTGGCCATCAACCACGGCACCTGGGCGAGGCCCATGAATTGAGCGACGCGGCCGGGCGGCGCCAGTTCACTGGCGTATTCCAGGAAGCGTGCCGACCAAAGGGCTTCGCCGATGGAGAAAATCACAAAGTAGGTGAGCAGCATGGGCAAACTGGGGCCGTAACAAAGCAGGAAGGTGGGCAGCGCGGAGACCAGGGAACCAATGATCATCATGGTGTAGACATTGGTGCGCCGCGTCAGCGCGGTCAGCACCGGCACGCCCACGAAAATAATGGCGGGGTTGATCCAGTTGATCAGCCATTCCATTTTATCGCCCACCTCTTTCGGGTAAGAGCGCAAAATGTATTGGGGCATGGTGAGCCATTGATGCGCGAACAGCGTGCGCACCGGCAACAGCATGAAAATGAAAAATACAAACCGCTTGTTGCCAAACGGCCCCTCCAGAAAATAACTTTTGAAGCGTTGCCAAAGGGGTGGCTTGGAGCGGGATGGATTATCCAGCACGGCGTCCGGTCGCAACTTGGCGGCCTCGGTTTTGCGGGTCATGAGCAATAGGAATAACAGCAGTGTCAGCACCGTCAACCCGCAGCACAACCAGTTCACCGCTTGCACGCCGGAGCCCGTCACTTGGGCCAGTGACCGACTCATGGGATCAGCCGTCGCACCAGGCTGATGGCCATCCAGGATATTTTGCACCCCGGGCCGGATCCAGGAGGACAGGGTGCCGATGCCCACAATCCCCAGATTCATGACAGCATAAATCATCGCGTAGCCCATCGCGCTGGTTTTGGCATCCGTGTATTGCTTCACCCCGGAGTAACAGACTGGTTGCAACATGCCGCTGCCGCACGCCACCAACAACAAGGCCATCATGGCCATGATGGCCATGGAGCTACTCCCGCCACTGCTGGCGGCCAGACAGTAGAGCGTCCGCCCGAGAATGGTCACCAGCAGGGCACAGACAATGGCGCGGCGCAGACCCAGCGCCTCCGTAAGGCTGCCCACCCCCAGCATGAACAGGGTGACGAGCATGGTGAACACGCTCACAGCCATGCCCGCATGGGTATCGCTCCACCCCAGGTCCTTGCCAAGATAGATCGTCATCAGCGTCAGGATTCCGAAGTAGGCGGCGGAATCCACCACAAACGCACCGATGACATACCACAACGCCCGTGGTGCACCCGCGAGATCCGTGAATGATTGGGTTAGTTGCTTGAACATGGAATTAATGCGCGGGGCTTTTCATCAGCAATTAATAATGGATACCTTGACCGGGTTCAAGCGGCAGTTTTATCGCCTTGGGATCGCCTTTGACGATGTGCCAAGGCGCGCACGATGGTGTCCAGGACGTGATCCAGATTTTTACCAACATCCTCCGCCAGAAACCGCAACACGAAATAGCCGTGCTCCTGGAGCAGGGCGTCTTTCCGCCGATCACGGCGATAGGCTTCGGGATCATTCAGATGCTGTGCGCCATCCAACTCGATGGCCAGGCTGGCATCCGCACATAGCAGGTCCACTTCCATCTGCCCACGTCCATCGAACGGGATTGGCAACTCCACATTCAGGCGAAAACGCCCGGTGGTATCCGGCAACGATTCAAGCCGCCGGTATAAAAAAGCCTCGGTTGCGCTGCGAGCGCGATCCGTTCCCTCCGCTTCAGGCGCTGGGGAACGGGTGACATGCACAAATAGATTCGCCAATGGTTGGTCAACCCCATCACGAATAAGCCGCCGCACACTGGCGGCATAATCCTTTTTCCACTCGGGATCAATTGGCAGCGGAACCTCGGCGGGCCAGCCAGGCAGGGCGCTGGCCGGCAATAGGATCGCATAGCCAAGCGCTTCATATCCCCTGCACCGCCGATCAAACATCCCGGCAAACATCGGGACATTGAGGTCGGCATAATCATAGATTCGCACTTCGTGTTTGTCATGATGAAGACGATGCAACCGACCGGCGTATTGGGCAATGGTGCCCCGCCAAGACACCGGCAAAGCTAGGAACAAGGTGTCCAGCCGAGGAAGGTCGAACCCTTCGCCGATAAATCCTCCGGTGGCCATGAGCACACGCCCTTCACTCTCAGGGAGCGCTGCCAATCGCGCATTGGCGGCCAGCAAGTCTTTCTTGGTCATTCCCCCCTGCAGAATAATAATATGGGGAATTTCCGATGCCAACCGTTCAGCCATGAGCCGCAAGTGTTCGGTGCGTTCGGTTAATAGCAAGGGGAACCGGCCTTCGCGCACAACGCCCAACACATCGTGGCAAATCATTTCGTTGCGAGGCGCGTCGGTTACCAACGCCTTGTACAGTCTTTGAAACTCAACGCGCCGATCCTGCTCTCCCAACTCTGCCAACATCCGAAAACCAGTCGGGCGCACATACACATGATGCGCAAAAGGTCGGGCCGCCGCCTGTTGTTTTGCATCAACACGATACCGGACGGGGCCACACTGCATGAAGATAATCGGGTGATGTCCATCTTTCCGGGTAACCGTGGCCGACAGACCGGTGACAAATTTTGCTTTGGCCCGGCGGGCAACCAATTCAAAACTCTGGGCAGTCACGTGATGGCACTCATCCACGATCAAGTGACCATAGTCTCCGACGCGGTCATCCACCACGCCTTTGCGCACCAGGCTTTGGATCAGCGCCACATCCAAGGTGCCGGTCATTTTCTTCCGTCCTCCACCGATCCGACCAATCGCTTTGGCCGGCAATTCAAGAAACGATGACAGACGCTCCACCCACTGATCCAACAACTGCTGACGGTGGACAATCACGAGCGTATTAACCCCGCGTTGGGCAATCAGCCAGGCGGCAATCACGGTTTTTCCAAAAGCCGGCGTAGCGGAAAGCACCCCGATATCGTGCGCACGCATGGCTTCGGCAGCCATCTGCTGCTCGGGACGCAACTCGCCGTGGAATGAGACGGTCAATGGGGTGCCGACCAATCGTTCGTCGCGGAGTGCCGGCTTGATGTTCAGATCACGAAGCAAGGCCTTAATGTCAGACAAGCAGCCGCGCGGCAAACCCAGGTGCAGTGGGCAATCCTCAGCACAGTCAATAACGCGTGGCTTGTCATAGGTCGGCAGCCGCATGGCTTGCGCCCGATAGAATTCGGGATTTTGAAACGCGGCCAGGCGGAGCAGACGATTGCGAAGCGGCGGCGGTAAATTCTCCTTGGCAATGTAAATCTGGTCGCCAAGAACCAAATCCAAACTTTCTGGCAACGTTCCGGTGATGGGGGTTTCTTTGTGCCGCCGCGAAGGCGATGCCAGCCACGGAGTTTCCTCACCTGGCTCCGCCAGAACCAAGCGCACGCCAACTATTTTCCCCCGATTTTCCGCATCGCACACAATGGCTTCGACTTGTGGTCGGGTGAGTTTGCGCACCGACGCCAGAAACATCCATTGGTCCGGATGAGGATTAAACTCTTCGTCAAGAAACACACTGTTACCGCGCGACCTTGGCTCTTTTTGCAGAGGCAAAGCAATCAGGTTTCCGAAACCGCCACTGGGTAGGGTATCCTGATTGGGAAACAAGCGGTCATAAGAACCCAATCCGATGTCCGGACGGTTTTCCATCGTTTCGGTTAAAAGGTAGGAACCGAGATTTCGTGCAAGACGTGCTGGAAGTGCCTCTTCAAAAAACATCCAGACGTGGCCGCCGTTACCGGAACGGGATCGTTCGAGTGCGGTAGACAGCTCAAAGCGTTTGCAGGTTTGCATGAACGCGCCGGCATCCTCCTTCCAAGTGTCCCGATCGAAATCAGCAGCCAGAAAATAACAGGTCTCATCCTGAAGCATCGGGTATACACCCATGATGAAATCACGCCCTTGGCCATCCCGCCCGGAGAGGTGCCAACAGATGACCTCATCGGTCACCGGCAGCAGACGTCGGCTGGCACAATCAGTACACTTGACCTTGGGTTTGAAACAGATACCGCGAACCCATTCGTTGGCACACGCTGGTTGGTAGCCAGACTTGCCGGTTTTTCGACTCTCAAAACGCCGGGGATATACGTCCTCCCGGCCGCGAAACAGCGATCGGAAGAGGGCGATTTTGACGGCGGGCACGGAATGCTGATTGATTCCTGCATTTCCCTGCTCAGGAAACAACGTCGCCATTGGAATGGCAGTTTCTGCCGGAATCACCTTCGCGCTCATGTTAAAAATGTAGCGGGGAGCCGCCGTGCTGTCGAGACAGGAAGCATGGCAAAAATGGAAACGGATTGTGTGTCGCCGTTCCATGGAATCAGGCTTGTCTTTTCAAACCAGCGTGGTTTGAATACCCGGCATGAAGGCTGTACAATTAATTGCTCATGGTGCGCCGGGAAAACTCGAACTGCGGGATCTGCCCGATCCCCAGCCCGGCCCGGGCGAAGTGGTGGTGCAGGTCATGGCCTGCGGGTTGAATCATCTCGACTTGTGGCTCGAGGAAAACGGTTTACCCATTCCCCCGGTGCTGCCCCGCACGCCGGGTTGTGAAATCGCCGGGCGTGTCGTGCAGATCGGCCCCAATGTCACCCTGTGGAAAGCGGGTGACCGGGTGGCGATACAATCCAACATCTTCTGCGGCACATGCGAGTATTGTCAGCGCGGCGAGGAATCCATGTGCCTGCGCGGTGAACTGTTGGGCATTCAGCGCGATGGCGGTTTTGCGGAAAAGACCCTGGTGCCCGCCCGCCTGTTGGTAGCACTGCCTGACACCGTGGACTTTGCCACTTCCGCCGCGCTCACCCTGGCGGGCAGCACGGCCATGCACATGCTCACGGACCGCGCCAAGGTCAGACCCGGCGATTGGGTGCTGGTGATGGGCGCCGCCAGCGGCGTCGGTTCCACCGCCATCCAGATTGCCAAAGGGCTGGGCGCACGCGTCATCACTACCGGCACGACCGAGGCCAAACGCAACCTCGGCAAACAGCTCGGCGCGGAGTTTGCGCTGGACCCGAATGATCCCAAATGGCCCGCCGAAATTCGCAAGATCACGAACAAGCATGGGGTGGACTTGGTCGTCGAGCATGTGGGCGGGGAAGTGTTGCTGAAGATCCTCGAATGTCTGGCACGTGGCGGCACGGTGGTGACTTGCGGTGCGACGGCGGGACGCGAGGTGAACCTGAATCTTTGGCCGTTTTTCGTCAAACAACAACGGTTGGTCGGCAGTTACGGACGCAACCGCGCGGATATGAGTGCCACGTTGGAATGGGCCGCCGCCGGCAAGCTCAAACCGGTGATCCATGCCATCATGCCGCTCGAAAAAACCGCCGAAGCCTTCCTGGCCCTGCGCAACCGCGTCGTGCTCGGCAAACTCGTGATTCAGCCATAATTGGCGGTTCAAAAAATAATAAACGCATTTTTTTAAAATCCGTACTGGCTTTTCTTGCAAAGATGGTTCATAGTTAGATCATGAAATTGGTTTTGACGACTCACAACATTACTCTCACCGACGCCATCGAAAACCATATCGTATCCAAAGTGGAAAAGCTGGAGCACTTTGACAAGTGGGTGGTGGACGTTCGCGTTACAATTGAGCATGACAATACCAAGGTGCCGGAACGCCAGTTTACCTGCCGCATGCGTTTGGGCGTCCGGGGCCGCGATTTGTTTGCGGAAGACCACGAAAGCGACCTCTACGCCGCGATTGATCTCGTGACGAAAAAAATTGAGCAGCAGATTCGCACCCGGCACAGCCGGTCCAAGGCCAAAAAACACACTGAAGCCGCCAAAGGCAAACAGAAACGCATCGAAGCGGGCGTGTAAGCTCGACCCGGCGCGTACGGCGCCGCCGATGAATCACGGCATCCGCCGCATGGCGGGTCGTGGCTGGTGACGTATAGCAAACGAGTGAATGCCGCCATGCTCCTGCGAGCACGCATTGTGGTTCCGGTTTCGACCCCGCCGATTGAAAACGGCGGGGTGGTTCTTTCAGGAGACCGGATCACCGCAGTAGGGCGGTGGGACGAGTTGCGGGTGGATCATGCCGGAGGTCCGGTGGTGGATCTGGGCGAGGCGGTCTTGGCGCCGGGCTGGATCAACGCCCATTGTCATCTCGACTATACAGGATTCGCAGGCCGCATTCCTCCACGCAAAAGCTTTCCGGATTGGATCAAACAAATTCTCGCCCTCAAAGCCCACTGGAGCTACACGGATTATGCCGCCTCGTGGGTGGCGGGCGCCCAAATGCTGGTGCGCAGCGGCACCACCACGGTGGCGGATATTGAAGCCGCTCCGGAACTACTGCCGGACATTTGGGCGTCCACTCCGCTGCGCATGCTTTCCCTGCTGGAGTTGACGGTGGTGCGCACTGGCCGGCCCGCACAAGCCGTGTTGGATGAAGCCGTGCAGGTGCTGGCCACGCTGCCGCCCGGCAGGAAGAGCGGCGGATTTTCCCCGCACGCGCCGTATTCCACCACTCCGGAATTGCTTCGCTTGACGGCGGAACAAGCGCTGGCCTCCGGCTGTCGGATGGCCATTCATGTGGCGGAGTCGCACGAGGAGTTCGAGATGTTCATGCACCGAACTGGATCGCTGCATGACTGGTTGAAGCGGCAACGCAACATGAGCGATTGCGGCCTGGGTTCACCCGTGATGCACCTGGCCCGACAGGGAGCCCTGAGCCCGTTCACCCTGGCGGTTCACGCCAATTATCTGGCTCCGGGAGATGCGGCATTACTGGCCAGCTCGGGCACCGGCGTGGCCCATTGCCCCCGCAGTCATGCGTACTTCCAGCATCAGCCATTTCCGCTGGAAGAGTTGCGTCAGGCGGGGGTGAACCTATGCATCGGCACGGATAGCCTCGCCTCAATGATCACACACCAGAAGCAATTGCCAACCCTGGATATGTTTGCCGAACTCCGCACGCTGGCCCAGGCGCAACCCGGCCTAAGCCCGGAATTCATCGTGCGCATGGCTACCCTGCACGGTGCGCGCGCATTGGGATTGGCCGGGCAGGCGGGCGAACTGACCCCCAACGCTCACGCGGATATGCTGGTGATCCCGGGAGCCGGTTCGCCAGACTCGGTTTACGAAAGCATAGTGCATCATCAAGGGCCGGTGCAGAAGGTGATGATCGGCGGACAGTGGGTGGAGATGCACGGCTCCAAGATAAATGATTACATGCCGGAAATCTGATGTGTTTTAGAAATGCCAACGGCGGTGTTCAATCATGGACGCGCGACCTTGAAAAGGATGGTTGGGAAGACACCAGCGTTCTGTACCCACTCACCCCGGCCCTCTCCCTTGGGGAGAGGGAGACCAGCATTCGGCTAAGTGAGATGCACGCACCGGTTCCGGTTGCCTACTGGCGCGCGCGCGGAATACGGAAGTCACGGACGCGCGTTACACTGCGTGAGATGTCAACAACCTGCAATTGCATTTCCCTCTCCCCAGCAACGGGAGAGGGTTAGGGGTGGGGAACTTACTGAGAGAGGTCAAAAAAGATTATTATTTTACCAACAAAATTAAAACTGATCCGACATGACTGCCACCCCTCAACCTTCACGCGTAGTGCTGATTACCGGCGCAGCAGGCGGCCTCGGAAAAGGCCTGGTCGCCGCGTTCCTGGAACAAGGCTGGCGGGTGATGGCCGGCTGGCATCAGCGCCATGCGTTCACGGAATCGGATTGCTTAATTCCGGTACAGTGGGATGTCACGTGTGCGGAACACGCTCAAGGAGCGGTGGGACTTGCCCTGAAACGCTGGGGGCGGGTGGATATGCTGGTCAATAACGCCGGGCTGACCAGGGACGCCGCGCTCGTCCAGATGAAAGCCGCCGACTGGGAACAGGTGCTGGGCGTGAATTTGAAAGGTGCCTTCCTGTGCAGCCAGGCTGTTTTGCGGCCCATGTTGAAACAACGTGACGGCCACATTCTGAACGTGACCAGCTTTGCGGCGCGCACTGGCACGCGCGGCCAGGCGAATTATGCGGCGGCCAAGGCGGGGCTGCTCGGCCTGACGGAATCGCTGGCGCGGGAAGTGGGCGCGCGTAATATTCGCGTGAATGCGGTGTTGCCCGGTGTGTTGCTTACCCCCATGACGGCCGGGCTGAAACCCGAGGTGCTGGCTGAATTTGAGCACGCCAATACGTTGGGCCGATTGAATTCCATCGAGGAAGTCGCGCGCTTCATGGTGTTCCTCGCTGGCACCCGGAATATTTCCGGCCAGCTTTTTCAGTTGGACAGCCGGATTGCGAGCTGGAGTTAACCTGCCCGTTTCCGCTGTTCATTTTTACCCATTCCGCCATAATTGCCGGTAACGATGTCGGATTTTGCAGCTCAGTTAAATCAGGAGTTGGAAGACATCCGCCGCAGCGGGCTGGTTCGGGAATTGCGCCGGGTGGATTCGCCGCAATCCGCGTGTCTCCAGATGGGCGGACGCGCGTGGTTGAACTTTTCCTCCAACGATTACCTGGGGCTGGCGGATCATCCGGCCCTGAAAGCGGCGGCCAGCAAGGCGATTGAAACCTTTGGCGCGGGCGCAGGCGCTTCGCGGTTGATTTGCGGATCGCTGGCCCCGCACCACGAGCTTGAGGATGCCTTGGCGGCTTTCAAAGGCGTGGAGGCGGTACTGAGTTTTTCCACGGGTTACGCGGCGGCGGTAGGGACCATTACCGCGCTGCTCGACAAAGACGATATTCTCATTCTCGACAAGCTGGTGCATGCCAGCATTGTGGATGCCGCTCGCCTGAGCGGAGCGCGATTGCGCGTCTTTGCCCACAATGACCTGGCCGATCTGGAAAAGAAACTGGCTTGGAGCCGGGCCCAGCGGGACGCCGCGCAAAGAACTACGGTAAAATCACCCCGCGTCCTCGTGGTGACCGAATCCGTATTCTCGATGGATGGCGATCAGGCGCCGCTGCCGGAACTGGTGGCATTGAAGAATCGTTATGATGCCTGGTTGATGGTGGATGAGGCGCACGCGACCGGTTTGTTCGGCGCGCGCCGCAGCGGGCTGGTGGAGCAGCATGGCCTGACCGGGCAGGTGGAAATCCAAATGGGCACGCTGGGCAAAGCCCTCGGCGCGAGCGGCGGTTTCATCGGCGGCTGCCTGGCGTTAAAAGAACTGCTGGTGAATCGCGCGCGCAGTTTCATCTACTCCACCGCCCCGGTGCCGGCAGCGGCGGCGGCCGCCCGGGCGGCAGTGGAATTGGCGCAGTCCGCAGAAGGTGCGGAACGATGCGCGACGCTATGGGCCCGGGTTCATCAACTGCACTCGGCGCTCCAGCAAACGAATTTAAAATTGGTGGATCCGGTAAGCCCCATTCTCCCGCTAATTCTCGGGCCGGAAGAACGCGCGATGATGGCCGCGCAACAACTGCGCGAGCAGGGATTCTTTGTGCCTGCCATCCGTTACCCCACCGTGGCACGCGGCGGCGCGCGGCTCCGGGTGACGCTGTCCGCCGCGCACAGCAAAGCCGCAGTCCAAAAACTGGCAGACGCATTGATCACCGTTTTGAGTCATTCATGACACCATGCACCCCCTAGCCAAACTTGATCGCGCCTTTGTCTGGCATCCCTTCACGCAGATGCGGGATTGGATGAAGCGGGAACCGATTGTCATCACCTCCGGCCGGGGGGCCGTGCTGCGCGACGTGCACGGGCGTGAGTATCTGGACGCCAATGCTTCCATCTGGACCAACCTGCACGGGCATCAGCATCCCAAAATCAACCGCGCCATCCAGCGTCAACTCGGCAAAATCGCCCACTCCTCAGCACTGGGTTTTGCCAATGAGCCGGCCTCGCTCCTGGCAGCGCAATTAGTCAAACTGGCCACCCTGCGCAGCCAACCCGACAAGCAGCCGGCTCCGATTCACAATCCCAAGTTAGCCAAAGTTTTTTTCTCGGATAACGGTTCCACCGCCACCGAAGTGGCGCTTAAGCTGGCGTATGAATGCGCCCGCCGCGCGGGAACGCGAACGCCACGGTTCCTTTCCCTGGAGGGCGCGTATCATGGCGACACCGTCGGGGCCGTGAGCCTCGGGCATATTGACCTGTTCCATAAGGCGTACGCGGGACTACTGTTCAAGACCGACCACGTCATGGCGCCCTATTGCTATCGGTGCCCGTTTAATCGTGCCAAACCGGAGCGGGCAGACGCGCGGGATTATCGCCAATGCCGGATGGAATGCCTGGATAAAGTGGAGCAAAAATTGGCGGCGCAAAAGAAACAGCACGGCGCAGCCTACGCTGGATTCGTGTTTGAACCGTTGTTGCAAGGCGCGGCGGGCGTGATTGCTCAACCAAAGGGCTGGCTGCGCGAAGCGGCAGCGCGCGCGCGTGCGCATGGCGCACTCTTAATTGCGGATGAGGTCATGACCGGATTTGGCCGGACCGGAACGCGCTTTGCTTGTCATCAGGAAGGCGTACAACCGGACTTCCTATGCCTGGCCAAGGGCCTGACCGGCGGATATCTGCCCATGGCGGCGACGTTAACCACCAATGCGGTGTTCAACGCGTTTCTGGGCGAGTACGAAGAATTCAAAACGTTCTTTCACGGTCACAGCTTCACCGGTAACCAGCTTGGGTCAGCAGCGGCGCTGGCCAGCCTGGAAATTCTGGAAAGCCCGACCACACACCGCGCACAGAAGACATTGGAGACAACCTTGCGCAGCGCATTGCAAGGGCTGTGGGAACTGCCGCAGGTGGGAGACATGCGGCAGGTCGGTCTGGTGGCGGGAATTGAACTGGTCCGCGACTGGCACAAGCGCCAGCCATTTGATTTACGGGAACGCGCGGGCATTCGGGTATGTGAAGCCATGGCCCGACGGGGTGTGCTGACGCGTCCCGTGGGCAACGTCATTATGCTGATGCCACCGTACTGCACCACACCCGCACAAGTGCGCAAAATCGTGCAGACGCTCTACGATGCAGTGAGAGAGGTTTTGCGCTGAGAAGGATGACGCTTATAACTTATGGCACCTCAAATAAAGAAATTACTGTGGTTGGTCGCAATAATGATTCTCATTATTGGCGCTGGGACCTACTATTATTCGCTATTCCTCACACATCCGCCGGGAACAGGCCCAGTTCAGATCTCCATGAGCGAAGCCAAGATAAGCACGGATACCAATGAGATATGGATAATTGGCCTTGGCGATAGTGTGACGGCAGGCTTTGGTGCCAGTGCCGGAAAAAGTTACTGGGATCTCCTGGTCAATAATGCACAGGAAGAAGACCTATCCCTTGGCGGCAAGTGCCTTAAGAGAATCTATCCCAACCTTATCAGCACCAATCTATCGAAATCGGGAAGCACCTCGCTGCAACATGAACGCCAACAGATTCCCCGGCTTCCCCGAGATGCGCAGCGAAAAGCCATCATTGTCATAACCACTGGAGGTAATGATCTGATTCATAGCTACGGAAAAGAGCCGCCAAAGGAAGGGGCCATGTATGGAGCGACACTGGATCAAGCCAAACCATGGATTCAGAATTTTGGCGTGCGGCTCGACAAAATGGTGCGTGAAATCAACACGCATTTTCCCAAGGGTGCAGAAATCTACATGGCAACGATTTATGATCCCAGCGATGGAACTGGAGTCATGAGACATACTGGACTTCCAGAGTGGCTGGACGGAGTCAAGATTTTAGCCGAGTATAACAAACTGATATTGAATTTGAATAAGAATCACCCAAACGTGCGTGTCGTCGAGATGCATCAGGCATTTTTAGGCCATGGACTGCATGCCCGGCATTGGTGGGAACCGTATTATGACCCGGCAGATCCGTTCTGCTGGCTGGCTTCAAATATCGAAGACCCCAATGACCGCGGTTACGATGCCATTCAAAGGTTAATGTGGAATGCTATCGCAACGAGAATTGTTCGTTCGCCATAAGCAAGAAAATTGGGCCGCTTCATTTGCCTGGCGAGTGGAGAAGGCAGCCGATATGATGGCGCAGAGGCCACGTCACAATTTTGTGACTTTATTGCATTTACAAGCCCACGGTGTTTCCCTCTAATGCATGGGCGTGGCGATGAACATACTTGGCATCATACCCGCGCGCTTTGCTTCGACCCGGTTTCCGGGCAAGCCGCTGGCCCTGATTGGCGGAAAAACCCTGATTCAACGGGTGGTGGAACGTTGCCGCCAGGCCCGTTCCCTGAGCGAAGTCATCGTGGCAACGGATGATTCCCGGATCGCCGAGTTGGCGGCCCGGTTTTGCACCGTTGAAATGACTTCCCCCGATCATCCCAGCGGGTCGGACCGCATTGCGGAAGTGGCGCGGCGCCGCGCCTGCGATGCGGTGGTCAACATCCAGGGGGATGAGCCACTGATTGACCCGGCGGTAATTGATGTGGTGGCGAACGCCTTGGCGGACAGCGAAATGTCCACGGCGGCCACGCCCATCCGCGATGAGGCGGAATACGACAATCCCAACGTGGTGAAAGTCGTTGTCAACGCCACCGGTCGTGCCTTATATTTTTCGCGCCGCACGATCCCGTACGTGCGTGAGGCCGCCAGCCGCCCAATCCGCGAGCAGATGGCGGCCTATCCGTTTTTGAAGCATTTGGGTATTTACGGGTTTCGACGAGAAACCCTGTTGCGGCTGGTGGGGTACCCGGTATCCCCCTTGGAAGCGGCGGAGAAACTGGAACAACTGCGCGCCTTGGATCACGGCATCGGCATCACCGTCGCAACGGTGGAGTACGACAGCGTGGGCGTGGACCTGCCCGGCGATGTGGCGCGGGTGGAACAACTTTTGAAAGCGCATTTATGAAATATATTTTTGTCACGGGTGGGGTCATCAGTTCCTTGGGGAAGGGCCTGACGGCGGCGTCCCTCGGAACCTTGTTGGAAAACCGCGGCCTCAAGGTCGTGCTCCAGAAGTTTGATCCGTATCTCAACGTGGACCCAGGCACGATGAACCCGTTCCAGCACGGGGAAGTGTACGTGCTGGATGATGGCGCGGAGACGGACCTGGACCTGGGGCATTACGAGCGCTTCACGCACGTCAAGCTCACCCGCATGAACAATCTGACGAGCGGGCAGGTGTACAAGACGGTGCTCGATAACGAGCGCAAAGGGGTGTACCTGGGGAAAACGGTGCAGGTGATCCCGCACGTCACGGATGAGATTCAAAAGCGCATTTCCACGTTGGCGGAGCAATCCAAGGCGGATGTGGTGATCACGGAAATCGGCGGCACCACGGGAGACATTGAGGGGCTGCCGTTTTTGGAGGCGATCCGCGAATTTGCGCTGGATGTCGGGCCGCAAAACGCCATCTTTATTCACGTCACCTACGTGCCGTTCATCAAGGCGGCAGGCGAACTGAAGACCAAGCCCACGCAGCAATCGGTGGCCAAGCTGCGCGAAATCGGCATCGCGCCCAACATCCTGGTGTGCCGCTGCGAGCATTCGCTGGACAAGGAACTGCGCGCGAAGATATCCCTGTTCTGCAACGTGCCGGTAGAGGCGGTGATTGAGGAGAAGGACGTGGACCACTCGATTTACGAAGTGCCGTTGATGCTGCAACGGGAACGGATGGATGAACTGGTGTGCCGCTATCTGCGCCTGGACACCCCGCCGGCCAACATGACGCACTGGCAGGAAATCATCCGCAAACTGATCGCTCCGGCGCACCGGGTCCGCATCGCGGTGGTGGGCAAATACATCGGTCTGCAAGACGCCTATAAATCGGTCTATGAAGCGGTCATTCATGGCGGCATCGGCAATGATTGCGGCGTGGAAATTGTGCGGGTGGACTCCGAGGATATCGAACGCCACGGGCCGGACAACATCCTGCGCGGCATGGGCGGCATTCTCATTCCCGGGGGATTCGGTAATCGCGGCATCGAAGGCAAAATTCAGGCGGCGCGCTATGCACGCGAGCATGGCATTCCCTATCTGGGGTTATGCCTGGGCATGCAAATCGCCACCATCGAGTTCGCGCGGAACGTGTTGAAACTGGAGGGGGCGCATTCGACGGAGTTCGATCCGCAATCACCGCACCCGGTGATTTGCCTGCAAGAGGATCAAAAAAATGTCACGGACAAGGGCGGCACCATGCGCCTGGGGCAACAAACCAGCCAGTTGAGCATGAACACGCTGGCCAGCAAATTGTACGGTGCCTTTGCCATTCAGGAACGGCACCGGCACCGCTACGAGTTCAACAACGCCTATCGTCAGCAGTATGAGAAGGCCGGCATGGTGTTCAGCGGCACCACCACCGATGGGAAACTGGTAGAAATCATTGAAATCCCGGCGCATCCATTTTTTATTGCCAGCCAGTTCCATCCCGAATTCCAAAGCAAGCCGCATGAGCCGCATCCGTTGTTCAAAGGCTTTATCGCGGCAGCCCACGTGTTCATGCATCGCAAACCGATTTAATATCGCGCTGAAGCTTGGCGTGCGGAGCCGGAGTCCCCGCGCGCCTGGCAAAGCAGATGCCGCATGACATATCACGAGGCTATCGCCCGTTTGGAGGGGTTGCAGATGTTCGGCGCCAAGCCGGGCTTGGAGCGCACGCGCCAGTTGGCGGCGGCGGTCGGGAATCCGCAGAACCGGTTGCGCTTCATTCATGTCGCCGGCACCAATGGCAAAGGCAGCACCTGCGCCATGCTGGAGAGTATGTACCGGCAGGCCGGCCTGCGCGTCGGCCTTTTTACCTCGCCCCACCTGGTGGCCTTTGCCGAGCGCATTCAGGTGAATCGCCGCCTGATACCCGAAGCTGACGTGGTGCGGTTGGTGGCGGAAATCCAGCCACACTGGGAACGACTGAGCGGCGAGGATCATCCCACGTTTTTTGAAGTGGTGACCGTGATGGCGATGCGCTATTTCGCCGAGCAACAATGCGATCTGGTGATCTGGGAAACCGGGCTGGGCGGCCGGCTGGACGCCACCAACATTGTCCAGCCCCTCGCCAGCCTCATTACCAATATTCAATACGATCACCAGAAATGGCTGGGCAACACCTTGGCGCAGATCGCGGCGGAAAAAGGCGGCATCATCAAACCAGGCGTACCGGTCCTGACTGCGACGGACGCGACGGACGCTTTGAGCGTAATTCGGGGGCTCGCCAGGAACCAGCGTGCTCCGTTGTGGGAGATTACCCGGGCAGATGCCGGTACAGGATTGGCCGCCACCACCAAACTTCCTTTGCTGGGCGAGCACCAAAAGCTCAATGCCGCGCTGGCGCTGGCGACCGTCCGGCTTTTGCAACCCAGCATCCCGGTGACCGAAGCGCAGCAAAAAGCTGGGCTGGAAACCGTCCATTGGCCGGGACGGTTGCAACAGGTCTTGCGTTTGAATGGCCAGACCCTTTGGCTGGATGGGGCACACAACCTGGGCGGGGTGGCGACCCTGTGCGCCGCCCTAATCGCGCTCAGCCCCACGCGCAAACCGGCATTGATTCTTGGAATTTTGCGCGATAAAGACTGGGTGGACATGTGCCGTTTGCTGGCACCGGTGGCCGCGCGTGTCCTGGTGGTGCAGGTGTGCAGCGAGCGCACCGCGTCTGCCGCGGAATTGCAGGCGGTCTGCCAGTCGGCTAATCCCGCCGTCACTATTTCCAGTCACCCAAACCTGAGCGCAGCCTTGCGCGCCGCTGAGACAGAACCGTTCGTGGTCATCGCCGGCTCCCTGTACTTGATTGGCGAAGCGATGGAATTGCTCGGTCTCTCCCCAACGCTGGCGGTGAACGAACGCGGTTTGAATGAATGGGGCGGCACCCCGATCCGCCGGGAAACCGGACCTTTAAAGCAAGAAAAGAGCATGGTATGAAAACAAACCCACCCGCAGAGTTTGGCGGACTAATACTCAAAGGCCGGGCTTGGAGGGTTGCCTGGCGGTTGGCACTATGCCTGACCTGCGCAACGGCGGCGGCGCAACCCGCCGGCGGGGCATCCGCCAAACTACCCTTTAGTGGGCAGGTGATGATAGACCCGATTCCGATCACGCAACAGCCGCAGAGTGTGACCAACCCGGTGGGAGGAACCGCCTCATTCACCGTGCTGGCTGGCGGCACGCCACCACTGGGCTATCAGTGGCGGTTTAATGGCTCCAATCTCATAAACGGCCCCCATATTAGCGGGGCGCAGAGCAATTCGTTATTCATTCTGAATGCGACCACGAACGATGCCGGTGATTACACCGTGGTGATCACCAACAGTGCCGGCAGCATCACCAGTGAGGCGGCAACCCTCACCATCCGTCGCACCGGGACACTCGTGCTGTTTCGCACCACCCTTGGCGATTTTGAAGTGGAACTGTATGAATCGGACAAGCCAGTGACCGTGCTAAATTTTATTCGTTATACGCAAAATGGGAGGTACACGAACATGATTATGCATCGGGTGGCGACCAATTGGGTGGCCCAAGGCGGCGGGGTGATGGTGACCAATCGGGGCACAACCAGCCAAACGTTGGCACCCATCCCAACCTATCCGCCCATCACCAACGAATTCAAGGTGGGCCGGCTCATCAGCAACGGGTATGGCACCATCGCAATGGCCAAGACATCGGATCCCAATTCGGCGACCTCCCAGTTCTATTTCAACCTTGCGGATAATTCGGCCGCTCTGGATAATCCGAATAACAGCGGAGGATTTACGGTATTTGGCCGCGTGGTATTTGGGACCAACATTCTGAACCGGTTTAATCCCGGCCCCGGCAACACCTTTATTAATGAAGTGAATGCGGGGGGCATGTTGGCAGAGCTGCCCGTGCTAAAATCGGCTACCGCAGCGCTCCAGTACGAGGATTTGATTTACGTGGAGGTTTCCCTGCTTGGCGCGCCAAACTTCCTCATGCAGCCGCCGAGCGCGACCAACGTCGTGGGCACTTCGGTTTCATTTACCGCCATCACCACGGGCTCGGCCCCGATCGCATATCAATGGTACAAAAACGGCGCATTGATTCCGGGGGGGACGAATGCGGCCTATGCCATCTCCAATTTGGTAACTTCTGATTCCGGTGGGTATTCGGTTGCAGCCAGCAATAACTTTGGCATGGCCACCAGTGCGGTGGGCACGCTGACGGTGACTGATCCGACCACCACCCCGGTCATCACTCAGCAGCCCGCCAGCGTGGTGGCACGCCCAGGGCAACCGGTTCAATTCCAGGTGCAAGTTACCAACACGTCCCCGCTAAACTATCGTTGGACGAGAAATGGTTCACTGCTGCCGGGCGGCAGTAACGCGACCTACACCATCGCCAGCGCGAGTGTAGCGCAAGCGGGCACCTACCGCGTCACGATCACGAATGTCTTGGGCAGTGTCACCAGCGCACTGGCCAGTCTGATCGTGGATGGCGTAAAACCCACCGTGACCATCGCGGCACCGCTGGCGAATGCCCGCGTCAGCAACGCCACCATCACGGTCACCGGCAAAGTTACCGACGCAGGCGGCCCGCTCGCCGGGGTTTATTACCAGGTCAATGCGGATTCGTGGCAAACCGCCAGCGGCCTCACTAATTGGCTGGCGCCCGTAACCAATCTGGTGGCTGGCACCAACCTGATTCGCGTGTATGCCATGGATGCGGTGGCAAATTATTCCACCACGAACACGCTGAAGGTGAACTATGTGGTAACCAATCTGCTACGGGTGCTGAACGGCGGTACCGGACTGGGTAAAGTGGCTCCGTACACCAATAACCTGTTGGAAGCGGGCAAAAGCTACACTCTGACGGCCACGCCGCAGGCCGGGAGCCTCTTTTCAAATTGGACCTGCGGCGGGGTAGTGCTGACCAACAAACCCGGGTTGCAACTCACCCTGCGCTCGAACACGGCGTTGGAGGCCAACTTTGTGACCAACGCGTTTCTTTCACGGAAGGGGGATTATGTCGGGTTGTTCAGTCCAAGCAACGACGTGCTTATGGCCGACTGGACCAATAGCGGAGCGGTGAAATTGACGGTGACGGATAAGGGAACGTTCACGGGACAATTGACGTACCAAGGCAAGGTGTATCCGTTGGCAGCAGGCGCGTTTGACACGGGGGGGTGCTACACGAATTCGATTGCCCGTGGTAAAGACCCGGCGCTGATGGTGGGGTTGCGTCTGGAATTAAGCGCCGGTGGTGGCGTAACTGGAATGGTCAAGCAGGGCACGGATTGGGCCGCGGCTCTGTGGGCGGACATGGGATTGAAAAAGGCGGTAAAAACGAACTACTCCATGACGGTGGAGCAAGCGCCGGACGGCACCCGGGTCGGCACGCTGAATCTAGCTGTGCAGCCCTCGGGAGTCGTAACACTAACGGGAACCCTATCCGATAAAACCCAATTGACGGGCTCGCTGGCGCTGACCATCAAGAACGAGGTGGTGCTGTACCAGACGTTGTATGGCGGCAAAGGGATGTGGTTGGGATATGTGAGTTTGGTGGACACGAATAAGGGCTGGGTGGCGCACTGGCAGAAGGTGGCGAACCCGCCAGGATTCTCGGTGAACACCCGGCTGTTGCTGCCGTGAGGGCCGGGTATCTTTAGCAGCAAACTCGATCGGCAAAAAAACCGGACCAAAAATTGATCACGTAGGAAACGGTCCATCCTCAGGTTAAAAGCAGTTCCGGGTTTTCCGTATTTCTGCCGTCCGGTTTTCCCGGTGGAGTTCTCCTTCCCTATTTTTTCCAATCGTTCCGGCCATTTCAGGTTTGACTCTGGCGGCACTTCTGGGATGTTGTCGCCCCAAGAATTATGGCGAAAATTCAACGCGCAGTTTTGTCCGTATCCGATAAAACCGGATTGATCCCGTTTGCTCAAACTCTGGTGTCTGCCGGAGTGGAACTCCTCTCCACTGGCGGCACGGCCAAGGCCATCCGCGAGGCGGGCCTGCCGGTCAAGGATATCAGTGCCCATACCGGCTTTCCCGAAATGATGGATGGGCGGGTGAAGACGCTGCATCCCAAGGTGCATGGCGGCCTGCTTTACATCCGGGGCAACGCCGCACATGAAGCGGCGGCCAAAGAGCACGGCATCCCGCCTATTGACCTGGTGGTGGTGAATCTCTATCCCTTCGAGCAAACCGTTGCCAAACCCAATGTCGCCCTGCACGACGCGATCGAAAATATTGATATCGGCGGCCCCTCGATGCTGCGCAGCGCGGCCAAGAATCATGACAGTGTCACGGTGATCGTGGACCCGGCGGATTACATCGTGGTGGGAGACCAGATTAAGGCCAGCGGCGAAACCACGCTGGAATTGCGGCGCACCCTGGCCGCCAAGGTGTATGCCCGCACCGCCGCCTATGACGCCGCCATCGCAGCGCACCTGACCAAAACGTTTGCCACGGCCAACACGCCCTTGCCAGCCCTGGCCATTTCCGCCCCGCTGGCGCAGCCGTTGCGCTACGGTGAAAATCCGCACCAAGCCGCCGCGCTCTATGGCAAGTTCCACGAATATTACCAGCAACTGCACGGCAAGGAACTCTCCTATAACAACATCCTGGATTTGACCGCCGCCGCGATGTTGATCGCGGAATTCTCGAAGGATGCCCCAACGCTGGCGATTCTCAAGCACACCAATCCCTGCGGCATGGGCCAGGGAGCCACCCTGCGCGCGGCATGGGACAAGGCGTTCGCCACGGACAAACAGGCTCCGTTTGGCGGCATCATTGCGGTGAACCAGCCGTTGGATCAGGGGTGTGCCGAGGCCATCAGCGAAATTTTCAGCGAAGTGATCGTGGCACCGGACTATTCCGCCGAGGCGTTGACCATTCTCAAGGCCAAGAAAAACCTGCGGCTGATCAAAGTGATCAAGTGTCCGCTTTCGGCCAATCCATGGGAGGTGCGCAGTGTGGGCGCGGATTCCTATTTGCTCCAGCAACGCGACCTGGAAGGCGCGGACCGTTCCAAGTTCAAAGTCGTCACCAAGCGGCAGCCCACCGAGGCGGAATGGAATGCCATGCTGTTTGGGTGGCGGGTGGTCAAGCACGTCAAATCCAACGCCATCGTATATGCGGGCAGCGACCGCACCCTGGGAGTTGGGGCGGGCCAGATGAGCCGGGTGGATTCCAGCCGCATTGCGGTGTGGAAGGCTGGCGAGGCCAAGCTCCCGTTGCAAGGAAGCGTGGTTTGCAGCGACGCCTTTTTCCCGTTCCCCGATGGTCTGATTGCGGCGGCGGAAGCGGGTGCCACTGCCGCCATCCAGCCGGGCGGCTCCGTGCGCGATAGTGAAGTCATCGCCGCCGCAGATGCGCGCAACATGGCGATGGTGTTCACGGGCGTGCGCCATTTCCGGCATTAGCCCGGTGCTTGTGAAAAGGATGTGGAAACGGCGTAAAGGCCATGGAGAGATTTGGGCGGTGGGGCTGAATGTGGTGCCCTACCCCCTCACCCTGGCCCTCTCCCTCGGGGAGAGGGAATCACGCATCCAGCATCATGAAAACTCCCATGGTATTGGTTGCGTTCCCGCGTGGCGGGAAGACTCGCAGGGCAGAGCAATTTCCTATAACTTATTTTGTAATTTTCTGGAAAACAAAAATTCCGACTCTAACCTCGAAACGCGCTCCCTCGGCCGGATAATGCCCTCCCTCTCCCCAAGGGAGAGGGCCGGGGTGAGGGGGTACGGAGCCGCAACGATAACGCATGTATTTCAGGCATCATGAGCGCTTTTAACAATCCAGCCATGACGGCGTTGGGACGGCAAATTGGGCCGGAACTGACCATGGCTGAAGTATTGATTTGCCCGCAAGAGACTGGTTTTGAACTGCGGCATCTGAAAAATGCCGCCGCACCCGCAACCGAACTTAATACACTGGCGGTCGCCGATCTGCGCAAGTTGGCGCAATCCACCGAACAATGCGCCTATCGTCCGCTCCATGCCGCGCCCGATCTGCGGCAGGGCTGGCGATGCTATGCGGCTTCCGAGGGGGAACTGGAGCAGGCCTTGAACCATCTTTATCCGGGGGCGGTTGCGGATTGGTTTGCCGCGCAGACTTCCAATCCGCCCATCACTCACTACCGAGAATTCACTGCCCGCCAAACTGGCATGTACCGGCGCACGGCCCAATTAAGTGATGAGCAGGCAGCTCGCGTGATCCGAGCATGTTGCCATCCGAAAGCCTGCTTGAAACGCCGACTATGGACGGTTGCCGGTTTGAAGCCCGACTCCGCAGCGGAAAAAAGTTTGATCCCTTGTTTGGAACCATGCGCCGTGTTATTGGATCAAGCGCGCAAGGTTGGCGATCCGCAACCCTGATTCCGGTATGACGCCCCGGCGAATATTTTTGCGTCGCACCATGCGGTTGGCCGCTGGCGGGTTGATCCTGGCACCGTGTTTGCCATGCCGCCAGATGCTGGCGGCCACGGCTGGCCATCAGGCCATTACTGATGCCTTGGCCAAAATCCGGCAAACTCATCGGGTTCCCGCTATTGCGGGGGCGATTGTAACGTCCAAAGGTTTGTCGGCGATTGGCGTGACGGGCGTGCGCAAAGTCGGAACGGACATTGCGGCGACCTTGGTGGATCAATGGCATCTGGGCTCCGATACCAAAGCCATGACGGCGGTGCTAATCGGACATTGGGTGGAACGGAAAAAGCTGGCTTGGGACAGCCCGATGCGGGAGGTATTGCCTACGCTGGCCGGTTCCTTTCATCGCGATTTTGCCGGGGTGACCATCCGTCAATTGCTCCAGCATCGCGCCGGGTTGCCCGCCAACCTGAACTGGCACAACCTTTCCCACAGCGGAACGGTGATGGAGCAACGCGTGCAGACCGTACGCGAGGCTTTCACAGCAGCGCCGTTGCATCCACCGGGTTCCAAATATTTGTACTCCAATTTGGGCTACGTCATTGCTGGCGCGATCGTGGAAGCCGTGGCACAGAAACCTTGGGAGGAAGCCATCACCGAAATCATCTTTCAACCCTTGAAAATGACCCGCACTGGGTTTGGCGGATTGGGGACACCGGGACAAATTGACCAGCCGTGGGGACACGTGAAGACGGGCAAGCCGGTGGCGACCAACGGGCCGAACGTAGATAATCCGCCGGTGATGGGGCCGGCGGGACGGGTGCATGCCACCATGCAGGATTGGGCTCAATTCATTGCGGACACACTACGCGGGGCGCGCGGTCAGACCGCGCTACTGCAACCCGACACCTACAAAACGCTGCACGCGCCGCCGACCGGGGACGACTACGCGTTGGGCTGGCTGGTGGTACAGCGGGGATGGGGCGGCGGCACCGTGCTCAATCACGCGGGTTGCAACACCATGTTCTATGCGAATGCCTGGGTGGCACCGCGCCGGGATTTTGCGGTGCTGGTGTGCATCAATCAAGGCGATGACACCGCCGCCAAAGCTGCGGATGCAGCCGCGAGTGCGTTGATAAAAATACGCGTTTCCATAAATGGGGAAAAATAATCAGAAAAACCCGTCCCCACCGTTGCGGAATTCGGTGCTCGGTCCCCGGACTTCGGATTTGATGGACCAAATCCTGATTTCAAACTTCTATCTTCTCGCCGGTTTTTGACTCACACCCACTCACACGGGTAGCAGGATTCCGGATTTTCGGGGTATGCCTCTGGATGGGATTGATTCAGGGCCACGGCCTCTTCATCGCGTTTGAACAAGGAACTGCATTTCGTTGCCCATTCCTGGAGTTTTTTCACTTCGTCATCCGAGATGGGGCGATAGTTGCGGATGGCCTCGATGGCTTTGGCCTGCAAATCCGGCCAGGCCGGAGGAAAGCCAGCGACGACGCCGGGCTGTGACAGGGAAAAACGATAGGCCAAAGCGATATCCTCCATTTCCTCCATGGTGCGATACCACCATTTGCGCTTGCGCTCGGCATCCTTGGCCCAGCCCCCCTGGCTCAACGGTTTGATGGCCAGCACAGCAGCGCCCTCTTTCTTTGCCAGTTCCAGCACTTCCTTGCCAAATCCGATGTTGAAGTATTCGACGAAATTGATCGGGAACATCACGGTATCGAACTTGAAGCCTTTGAGCGCAGCAACCGCTGCCCGGGTGGTATGCGCGGAAAAACCAATCGCGCGAATCTTTCCCTCCGCTTTGGCTTTGACCAGCATCTCCACCGCCCCGCCGGGCCCCAACGCTTTTTCGACATCTTCCGTTTGGCGCAGGTGATGAAGCTGGTACACATCGAAATGGTCGGTTTTCAGCCGGGTCAGCGAGCGTTCGAGTTCCTGGCGGCATCCGTCCTTCTCGCGCTGCTTGGTTTTACAGGCCAGATAATACTGTTGCCGATCAAGCCCCTGCAAGGCTTCACCCAAGCGAACCTCGCACAGGCCATCCTTGCCGTAGGCGGGCGCGACATCGTAATAATTCACGCCGCCCGCGAACGCCTGGTGGACGATTTTTTTGCATTGGGCGGCATCCAATTCGGCATGCTGCAACGCAAATCCGGAGAACCCGACGATGGAGATTTTGAAGCCGGTGCGTCCCAGCACGCGCCGGGGAGTGCCACTGGGATGCGGGAAATTTTCCAGGTCCGACGCCTTGCTAAATGCGGGCGGCGCACCCACGGC
Organism: Verrucomicrobiota bacterium; assembly: GCA_037139415.1. Classification (NCBI taxonomy): domain Bacteria; kingdom Pseudomonadati; phylum Verrucomicrobiota; species Verrucomicrobiota bacterium. The sequence continues at coordinate 54,154 of JBAXGN010000016.1, forward strand.
CATGCCACCCGCCACGCTACCCACGACTTTCAAAAAATCTCTTCGTTGCATATCGGCTTGCGATTCGTTGTTTGCCATCACTACTCAACCACGGGTAAACATGGATGCAATTCATCCCGCCCGCCATTAAAAATGCACACCCCGGCCAACGATACCCCGGGGCATCCATCGGTCGTTCGGTGGCGTAGCGCGGATTGGTTCGCTAGGCAATGATTCGCACGCAATTGTCGCCCCCGAAAGGATTTGGAGCGCGCTCAATGCATTGCGGGTCGTCACACCATTGGCCATCCACCAGGAACCGGTACTCATAACGGCCAGGGGCCAGGGAAAGGACCAGTTTCCACTCGCCGCTTTTGTTTTTCTTCATGGTCTTTGGCGAGAGTTCCCAGCCGGTGAAATCGCCGGCCACCATGACATCCTTGGCCGCCGGCGCTAAGAGCGAGAAGGCGGCCTTCATTTTGGCGCTGTTACTTGTAGCCATAAGCAAAACCTGCTTTCGTCAATCCGGTGCGGGCTGGCACCGTGGTATTACCTTCGCCTACCCGGCCTTTCTGGTCAAGGGGAAGTTTTACTTGGTCAATTCGTTGATCTGGTTGAAATACCCTTGATAAAAGCTGATCACCCGGTAGGCGATAAAAAGCATGATGCCGAAATAGACCAGGCGCGGCAGCCATTGGACCACTTGATGCAATTGGCGGGTGCCGTCTTCCTGATAGAGCGTGTGCAAGTGGCGCAGTTCGTGATCCAATTTACCACTCACTTCCCCGCTCAGGTACAAACGCTTGAACAGGTCGCCAAATTCCGGGCTGGCCTGGACAGTTTGCGCCGGCGTCAGTCCGGAAGCCCAAGCTGGTTTCCAGGAATGGACGGCGCGCCGCAAGGCGGGCGAACCGCAGGCATCCACCGCAATATCCCAGGCCTTGAAGATGGGCAGTCCCGCGCTGATCAAGGCTTCCAGCGCCGCCGCCAGCCGGGCCAGCGCCAGGTTTTTGCGAGCCTTGCCCAGCAATGGCACGCGGTGGAGAATCTGCTCAATACGGGCGCGCCAAGCGTCGCCATGGCGACCTTGCATCACATAAATCAACGCCAAGACGGCCCCATAGACCGGCAGCAGCACGCCCAGGGTTTTGAAGGCATACACCCACACGTTGCCCGTGACGAACAAATCGGGAAATGGGAAACTTAAAATTGCGAAGTGAAACAGCGCCGCCGGATACGCCAGTTCGGAAATGACCTGTTTGACCAACCGGGCGCGGTCGTCATAATAATCCGCCAACAGATGCAGGCATTGATCCAGCCGACCGCTCAGTTCTCCCGCGCGGATCAGCGCCAAATCAAAGGCTGGCACAACGCCGCCGGTTTTTTCAAGGCTATCCGCAAAGGTCCGGCCATGCGCGATTTCTTGGAGGGTCACCAGCGCCATTTGGCCAAGCTCCGCGCTGGGAGGATTGTGTTGGACGTGCTGCAAACCGGCGACAATGCCCAAGCCAGCGGAGGTCAGGGAACTGAGCTGCCGATAAAATTCGGCTTGGCGGGAAAGCTTGCCGGGTGTGGTAATGGGCAGCATGGCTGCCTACCTTCAGCGCTATTTCAGCGCACCGTCAATCATGGCTTTGAGGGCAGATTTGGATTTGGCGCCAACCGCCTGCCCGATCACCTGCCCGCCCTTGACCAGGAACAACGCGGGGATGGACATGACATTAAATTTGGCCGCCAGGGTTTGATTTTCATCCACATTGACCTTGGCGATTTTGGCCTTGCCAGCGTATTCGCCGGCGATTTCATCCAGAGCGGGCGCGATCATTTTGCAGGGGCCGCACCATTCCGCCCAGAAATCCACCAGCACGGGCACCGGCGATTTCATGACTTCCTGCTCGAAATTTTTATCCGTAATGATGACAATATTGGGCGATGCCATAAGCGTATGACGAAATCAAATTGTGCTGGTGATGATTACTGCTGAGCGTCGAACAGTGCCTTCAAAATGAACATGACCGCAAGGGCGGCGGCATTGGCGAGTAACGCCGTGCTGGCCAGCACATAATCCACCCAGATGACTTTCGGTCCCGGTTTTTGCACGACCGGAGCCACGGGAGCCACCGGGCTGGGCGCGACGGTCGGCGCTTTTCCTGGCGGGGTGGTAACCGGAGAGCCAGGCTTTTGGGGCGCGGCGACGGTGGGCGGTGGCGCTGGGGCAGCGCCAGGACGCGAGGTGGACAGCGCAACCGGCTTGGTTGACGGAACCGTGCCAGGATGGGGTGCGGATACCGTAGGCGGCGCCGCGGCGCCGGCGGGCGCTCCCGCAGGGGCAGCCGCGCCTGCGGCTGGAGGCAGCGTCGGCAGCTTGATGGTTGGTGCAGCCGTCGGTTTCGGCGGTAAAGATATACGAACGGTTTCCTTTTTAGGTTGAACCTTCGCTTCTGCGGGTTTCGGCGGCACCGCGCCAGCCGGCCCCGATGGTACGTTATCAGCCATAATTGCTAGTGGGGAAAGCTTAGTATTTGCCGGGGTGCGTGTCAAACCCTTATTCCAATCTTTTACGGATGAATCCGCCAACCAAGGTTTGCTGCGTGGACCATGATGGGCAAACGTCGCTCCGGCGGGCGCGTGTTCGTCTCCCTGCAGAATGGGCAAGTGGTGACGTTTGAGAAAGAATAGCGAACCGGAAAAGGCTATCTCGTTTTGCCATTTTATATTTTTAACGTTCCACAAAAAGACAAGCGGTTCGTGAAACAAATTTGGGATTCCAAATGGCCATTGACAAGATTCCAAACTAAAGTACTTTGGAATCATGAAAACAACAATTGATATTCCAAACGGTGTGATGGATGAAGTCATGAAATTTACCGGCGCGAAAACGAAGCGCGAAGCCGTGGTGACCGCCGTGGAACGCTTCAACCGCCTCAAACGGTTGGAAGCGCTGAACGCCCGCGTACGCGGTCAATTCCGTGATTTCATGACACCGGCCGACTTGAAGGCCATGCGCGCCACCGATATCCCCAAGGCCCGATGAAGCTCGTTGATACATCCAGTTGGGTGGAATACCTGCGTGGCCGCGAATCCGAAGCCAGCGACCGGGTTGAAGCGCTCGTTTTGAGCGGCGAAGCAGCGTGGTGCGACATTACCCTGGTCGAACTATGGCATGGCGTCCGGGGTGCAAAAGAAAAGCGCGAGCTGAGTGAAGTGGAAAACGAGATTGACCGTATTCCCGTGGACGCAGCGGTTTGGCGGCTCGCCTCCAAGCTGGCTTTCCGTTGCCGGGAAAAAGGAATTACCGCGCCCATCAGTGACATTGTCATCGCTGCCTGTGCCGCCACTCACAGTTTGGAACTCGAATACTGCGACAAACATTTCGACGACCTTCTGCCGCTGGCAAAATCATTGTAATTCCAATGAGCTTGATAGCGATTTGGAATAAGGCCGCGTTCATATCCGGATGAAGACATGGTTTGCAGCCGCCTGCAACTGGCAGCGACCTCCAATTGGCAAGGTGACCGACGGCGTGGTATGGCCAAAGTCGCAATTGGCAATGATGGGCAGGTGCTTCAGCGCGGGAATCTGCCGGACGAGCGCGGTCAGATTTTCACGCGTCACCCCGCCGTTCCGGGCATAGCGCCCCAGCACAATCGCCCGGACTCCCGAAAATTCAGGTTGGAACGAGAGCGCGCGCAAGCCGCTATCCAATCCCATAAGGGTCGCTTTCCCCTCCGCCGGGTGCTCAACAAAAAGAATGGTGTCCCGTAAAGACGGAAAGTAGTTCGTACCCTGCAGCATGTTCAAACACCAATAACTCCCGCCAAGGATGGTACCCTCCGCTTCGCCGTCTTGGATCGGCCAAAAACCGTCATGGGCATGGAACGTGCGGTTCTCCTGATCTTTATGCCAGGCATCATCGCTCCAAGTGTCGGCTGGTTGCAAAATGTGGGGAACGATTCCAAACAGGCATTCACGGAAGTTGTGAAGCGTATAGTCCGCTCCCCGCCGCATCATGAAACTGGTGAAGTTCGGCCCGTAATAGGTCGTCACGCCCGCACGGGCGCAAATGGCATTGCACAGGTACGCAATGTCCGAGTAACCACAAAGAATCTTCGGGTGCGCGGCGATAAGGTCGTAGTCAAGGCCATCCAGCAATTGAATGGCTCCCACGCCGCCGGAAACTGCGAGGATCGCCTTTACCGCTGGATTGGTCATGGCTTCATGAACATCCTCCAACCGATGTTGTGGAGTCGCAGTCAGATGCTCGTTACACTCCCTGACCCAGCGCCCGAAACTGACAGTCAACCCCAAGGCTTCCAACCTGCTAGCAGCAAATTCCACATCACGCTCCGTGAACCCACCCGGCTGCATCACACCCCCCAGCGAACGTGAAAGCGCCAGTACCCGAATCTCATCGCCCGCAATTAACTTTGGTGGAACATGCATGACCGGCTATACCACGGTGGTCTTGGGAATGCAACCATGGCGAAAAACGAATGGCCATTTTTCGCAGAAAACGCTCGCCAAAGCAGGTGTCTATTGCTCAGCTACAGCCGGATTGCGAACGTAACTTTGGTATGTGTAATGACGGTACTGGATTATGCCCGCGAACCCGGAGATGGCTTCAACCGGGTTACGTCAAGCCGTTTGCCTGCCAGGGATCAACGGTATCAGTTTTTGCCCAACCCGTGAACTCACTATGAGTATCAGATACAAATTGTTTGCCTTGGTTGGGCTGCTGATTGTCCTCATGACGCTGGCGTTTGCCGCCACGAGTTATACCGCTCAAAAGAATGCCTTCCTGCACGGGATTGACGAGAAGCTCCGAGCCACGGTGAGCTTGGCCCGCGCGGTGGTTCCGGTGGATTACCATGATCGCATCGTGGACCAGAACTCCGTGTCCCGCGACGAATACAACCGCATCGTGGATCAGAACAACAAGACTTGCCGCGAACTTGAACTCCAGTATCTCTGGAGTTGCCTGCGGCTCAGCAACCAGGTGGTTTTTACCACCGCCACCTCGCCCGGCAAAGATGTCCGCAAGGCGGATCATGCCGCCTTCTTTGAAGTCCACCGGGATCCCCATTCCTTCGACGCGGCGTTTAACACCATGCAGCCGGTGTATAGCACGTTCCACAATCAGTGGGGCCACGGGCGGATGCTGCTGGTTCCCGCGATGGATCGGCATGGCCGGGCCTATTGTTTCGGCGCCAGCGTCAGCCTTGATGACATTGAGACCGAGCTTCACGAGTCCATGGTCCGTTTATTGTTGGTGGCGGCGGGCGTTTCACTGGTGGGCTTAATTTGACTTCGTAAAGATAAATGTTGCGTTCGCGCAAAAAATTGCGTAACTT
>JBAXGN010000017.1 GCA_037139415.1 Verrucomicrobiota bacterium
CTCGTTGGCAAAGGCGATGGCGCGGTGTCGAATCTCATTCCACGAAAGTGGCATGTGCGAAGCATAGCAAACGCGGCGGCGTGGTCAATGGGAAGTCGTGGGCCGTTAATTACGGCTACGGTGTTTAGTTGTCGCCGCGCTGTTGTTCAAGCTCGTTCTTCTACGCCTATCCAAGCATTGAATCCCTTTCGTTAACGACGGTTCACGTTTGGCTTGTAACAGGATAAACCTGCTACAGGTCATTGCGCGCAATTATGCACAGGCTGGTCAAAAAACACCACCAACCTAATCTTTGGCACAGCATGGTGAAAAATTTATCTACGAAAATGTGGGTTTTGTTTTTTCGGGTACGAATGGTAAATTGCGTCGTTTCTGCTTCAAACCCGTGGTTTTCCAAGTGTTTCCGACATAATACTGTCATTCTGGATGGTTTTCTTAGCGCCATTTGAAAAGAAGTCTTCGTTAAGAATACCATAAAGGATGCTGTTGGCATCTTCCTTGCTTAAGCCCTCATAGCCTGGTCAGTAGTGGCTGGGTTTTGCCCATTGCAAGGTTATGAATTTGAACGAATATGACATTGGTGTCTTTCATGATGAGATGTTCGGCGAGGACGGGACCCCCCGCGCCGCAGCAAAGCATCTGGCCAGGAATATCGCCTCCATGGAGGATGGCGAATTGGGCTTGCGGCAGCGCGCGGCGGATCGGGCGCTGATCCAGTCGGGTATCACGTTTAACGTCTATGGTGCTGCCCAAGGCGTGGAGAAAACATTACCGTTTGATCTGATCCCACGGATTTTACCCGCCACCGAATGGAGCCGCATTGAGCGCGGCTTAAAGCAACGCATCGAGGCGCTCAATCTGTTCATTGACGATTTGTACCACGATCGCAAGATCATCAAGGACAAGGTCGTTCCGGAAGAGATCATTGCCTCGTCCAAAGGGTACCGGCAGCAATGCATGGGCATGAACCCGCCCCACGGCATCTGGATGCACATTACCGGTACCGACCTCGTGCGTCACAGCGATGGAATTATTTACGTACTCGAAGACAACCTGCGCTGCCCCTCTGGCGTTTCCTATGTGCTGGAAAACCGGCGGCTCATGAAGAGTTTGTTTCCACAGGTCTTCGCGGCTTCCAAAATCCGGCCTGTATCCAGTTATCCCAACCAATTGCGGGACATGCTGGAGTACCTGGCACCGGAGGAGACCGCGCAGCCCCGGGTGGTGTTGCTGACGCCGGGCGTTTACAATTCCGCGTACTTTGAACACGCATTCCTGGCTCAACAAATGGGGGTGGAACTGGTGGAAGGCAGCGACTTGGTGGTGGCGGATAATTACGTCTGGATGCGCACCACGAAGGGATTCGAGCGCGTGGATGTGATTTACCGCCGCATTGATGATGACTTCCTGGACCCGGAAGCCTTCCGGGAGGATTCCATGATCGGCGTGCCGGGATTAATGAAGGTGTATCAAGCAGGCAACGTGGCGTTGGCCAACGCGCCGGGCACGGGGGTGGCGGATGATAAGGTGGTCTATGCCTATGTGCCACGAGTGATCAAGTATTACCTGGGCCAGGACGCGATTATCCCCAATGTGCCCACCTACATTTGCGCGGAAGAGCCAGAACTGAAATACACGCTGGAACATCTGGATCAACTGGTGGTCAAGGCCGCCAATGAATCCGGCGGCTATGGCATGTTGGTGGGACCGCATTCCACCGCCGAACAACGTTCGGAATTTGCAACTCGAGTGACCGCCAATCCACGCAACTACATTGCCCAGCCCACGTTGGCACTTTCACGGGTGCCCACCTTGTGCGATGGCAGGCTCGAAGGGCGGCATGTGGATTTACGCCCCTACATCCTTTATGGCAAAGGCATTTTCGTGCTGCCAGGCGGCTTGACCCGCGTGGCGCTCAAGAAAGGTTCCCTGGTGGTGAACTCCTCCCAGGGCGGAGGCAGCAAGGATACCTGGGTGCTGGCCGATTCACCGGTGGTGGAAAAGGAAGCGCTGGAACCGGAGGTGCTCCATGCTTAGTCGCGTCGCCGATAGTCTATACTGGATGAACCGCTACGTAGAACGCGCGGAAAGCGTGGCGCGGTTCGTGGATGTCAATTTGAACCTGATGCTGGACTCCCAGAGCGGTGAGGGACAGCAATGGCAGCCATTGGTCAACACCACGGGTGACCATGAAGAGTTCGCCAAGCGTTTTGGACAACCCACTGAAAAGACGGTCACTCAGTTTCTCACCTTTGACTCGGAGAATGGCAACTCCATCATGTCCTGCATCAGCAGCGCCCGGGAAAACGCGCGCTCGATCCGGGAAATCATCTCCTCGGAGATGTGGGAACAGCTCAACACGTTTTACCTGATGTTGCGGGACGCCGAAAATTACGGCAAGTGGCGCGCGAACCCGCACGATTTCTTCACGGCGGTGAAGCATCAGAGCCATCTCTTCTGCGGCATCACCGACGCCACCATGACCCATGGTGAGGCGTGGCATTTTGGCCGCCTGGGACGCAAGCTGGAGCGCGCGGATAAAACATCGCGCATGTTGGATGTCAAATATTTCATCCTCCTGCGCTCCGCAGCGGATGTGGGTTCGCCGTTTGACGATGTGCAGTGGGCGGCGGTGCTGCGCTCGGCCAGCGCGTTCGAAATGTATCGCAAGCGCCACGGACGGCTTTCGCCGCGTGGCATCGTGGAGTTTTTGTTGCTGGATCATGAATTTCCACGGGCCATCCGTTTCTGCATGGACACCGCCCGCAACTCGCTGCATGCCATCTCCGGCACCCCCATGGGCAGCTTCCGCACCGCCCCGGAAAAACTGCTGGGGCAACTCACCTCGGATCTGGCGTACGCGCAGGTGGACGACATTATCAATAGTGGCCTGCACGAATATCTGGACGAATTACAAAGCAAAATTAACCGCGTGGACGTGGGGGTGTTTGAAACCTTCTTTGCCCGCAAAATGCCCGCCACCAATCGGCGGTCAGCCTTGGAAAAGAAATAATCATGTCCATTCACGTTGCCCTGCATCACCGTTCGCGTTACAGCTATGACCGTCCGGTATCACTCTCGCCACATCTGATCCGGCTGCGGCCCGCGCCGCATTGCCGCACACCCATCTTGAGCTACTCGCTCAAATTGCAGCCGCAGGAGCACTTCCTGAACTGGCAGCAAGATCCGTTCAGCAATTATCAGGCGCGCATGGTGATCCCGGAGAAAACCACGGAGCTGGTGGTGGAGGTGGACCTGGTCGCCGAAATGGCGATCTATAATCCGTTCGATTTCTTTGTCGAACCGGCGGCCGAGGCGTTTCCATTTACCTATGAGCCCGGTTTAAAGCGGGAGCTAACGCCCTTCCTCGCGTCGGCACCACCAGGCCCGTTGATGGAGCAATACCTGACGACGGTGAAACCCAACGGGCAGCATACTGTGGACTTCCTGGTCGGCCTAAATCAGCGCCTGTGGAGCGAGTTGAAATACCTGATTCGACTCGAACCCGGCGTGCAAACGCCGGAGGAAACGCTGGCCTCGAAATCAGGCGCTTGCCGCGACTCCGCCTGGCTGCTGGTGCAGATTCTGCGCCATCTTGGGCTGGCCGCGCGGTTTGCCTCCGGTTACCTGATCCAGTTGAAACCGGATGTTAAATCGCTGGATGGTCCTTCCGGCGCCGAGCAGGACTTCACCGACCTGCATGCCTGGTGCGAAGTGTTTCTGCCCGGTGCCGGCTGGATCGGGCTGGACCCCACCTCTGGATTGCTGGCGGGTGAAGGCCACATTCCGCTGGCGTGCTCGCCGGAGCCCTCCAGCGCTGCCGCCATCACGGGGGCGGTGGATGAGTGCGAGTCCACCTTTGCGCATGAGATGAAAGTCACCCGCATTCATGAGTCCCCGCGGGTGACCAAGCCTTATACGGATGATCAATGGCGCGCGATCGAGTCGTTAGGACATGAAATTGACGCACAGTTGGTCCGCAATGATGTCCGGCTGACCATGGGGGGAGAGCCCACCTTCATTTCAATTGATAACATGGATGGGGAGGAATGGAACTTTACCGCCGTAGGCCCGGAAAAGCGGAAACTCTCCGGCGGACTGATGCGTCGTTTGAAAGATCGCTTTGCGCCCGGCGGACTATTGCATTACGGGCAGGGCAAATGGTATCCCGGTGAATCCCTGCCGCGCTGGGCTTTGTCCTGTTACTGGCGCAAGGATGGCCGCCCCATCTGGCAGGATGACCGGCTGTTTGCTTTGGATGACAAATCGTACGGCCACTCGGCGACGGAAGCCCAGCACTTCATCGCCCACCTGGCAGGGGTACTGGAAGTGAAGTCGGATTACATCATGCCGGCGTATGAGGATGCCTGGTATTATCTATGGCGGGAGCGCCGGTTGCCTGCCAATGTGGACCCGTTAAAAGCGAATCTGGACGAACCGGAAGAGCGGGAGCGATTGGCCCGGATTTTCGGTCAGGGCCTGGGACACATTGTGGGCTACGCGCTGCCGCTGCAACGCTGTGAATATACGGATTCCGGCTGGCTCTCCGGCCCGTGGTTTTTGCGGCGCGAGCATCTTTTCCTGACGCCGGGCGACTCCGCCATGGGGTTGCGGTTGCCCTTGGATTCCATTCCCTGGGTTGCCGCCGAGGATCTTCCGTACGTGATTCCGACCGACCCGACGGTGAAACTGCCGCCGCTGCCATCCATCGAGGAAATGCGGGCGCGCTATCGCCAACCGGAAGCCGTCAGCCACACCCAGGCGTTCCTCCGAAACAATTCGCACGGACGCGAGCACGGCAATCCCATGCTGGACTTCGCCACCCGTCCGCCGGCGCAGCAACAATCTGCCCATTGGATTGTGCGCACCGCCTTATGCGTTGAACCGCGCGAAGGGCGACTCCACATTTTCATGCCGCCAGTCGACAATACGGAGACGTACCTGAACTTGATCAACGCCATCGAGCAGACCGCCTCAGAACTGCAACTGCCCGTGGTGATCGAAGGTGAAAAGCCGCCGCATGATCAGCGTTTGAACCTGCTTCGGGTCACGCCGGATCCGGGGGTCATCGAGGTGAACCTGCACCCGGCGCGCAGTTGGGATGAACTGGTTTTTAACACCACCACCCTCTACGAGGAAGCCCGGCAATCGCGCTTGGGTACGGAAAAATTCATGATGGATGGCCGGCACGTGGGCACGGGCGGCGGCAACCACATCATTCTGGGCGGCCAGACGCCGATCGACAGCCCCATCCTGCGCCGGCCAGATCTGTTGCGCAGTCTGCTAGGATACTGGCAGAACCATCCGTCGCTCTCGTATTTGTTCAGCGGATTATTCATCGGCCCCACCAGCCAGCATCCCCGGGTGGATGAGGCGCGCCACGATTCGCTCTATGAGCTGGAAGTCGCCTTCCAGCAGGTGCCGGAACACGGTGAGGTGCCGCCCTGGCTGGTGGACCGCCTATTTCGCAACCTGCTGATTGATGCCACCGGCAACACGCACCGCACGGAGTTCTGCATTGATAAGCTGTACTCGCCGGAGTCATCCACGGGCCGGCTCGGGCTGGTGGAACTGCGCTCCTATGAAATGCCGCCGCACGCCCGCATGAGCCTGGCGCAGCACCTGTTGCTGCGTTCGCTGGTCGCCTGGTTCTGGCGGGAACCCTACACCCGGCCGCTGGTGCGCTGGGGCACCCAGTTGCATGACCGCTTCATGCTGCCGCACTTCGTGGCGGAAGATTTTCAGGATATCACCGCCGACCTGCAACGCGCGGGTTACCCGCTGCAACGGGCTTGGTTTGATCCGCATTTTGAGTTTCGGTTTCCGCATTATGGCACGATCAACCGCCGGGGCGTTTCCCTGGAACTGCGCCAGGCGTTGGAGCCATGGCACGTGCTGGGGGAACAAGGCCAACCCGGCGGCACCGTTCGCTGCGTGGATTCCTCCCTCGAACGGCTGCAAATCAAAGTGCGCGGCATGACGGATTCCCGCCACGTGGTCGCCTGCAACGGCCGGCGCGTGCCGCTGCATCCCACCGGGACGGAGGGCGAATTTGTCGCCGGCATCCGTTTCCGTGCCTGGCAACCGCCCGAATGTTTGCAGCCCAACATCGGCGTGCATGCCCCGCTGGTCTTTGACTTGGTGGACACCTGGAATGACCGCTCTATTGGCGGCTGCACCTACCACGTGGCGCACCCGGCGGGACGGAATTACGTCCAACTGCCCGTCAACGCCTATGAGGCCGAGAGCCGCCGGCTGGCGCGCTTCTTCGCAATGGGACATACCCCCTCGACCATGAAATTGCCACCGGGCGAAGCCAACAAGCTGTTCCCCTTCACACTCGATCTGCGCCGGGAGAGCTAACCACATGAGGATTAATCCCGAAATTCGGATGGCGGATTTCGGAATTATTTCACCTCCGCCACGCTGGCGTTTTCCCCGTTCCCGGGCTATTTTGCCTCCGAACATTTGATGAACGATTTTACCGCCAGTACCGAACCTTGCGCCGCGGAGTGCCCGGTGTGCCATTCCGGCCACTCCGGCGTGTTCGATGAAATGGTGGAGTCCGGCGGCCGCTTGCGTCCCCACTGGCAAAAGTTTGACATCTGGCTGAATCACCTGGGCCACGAGGAACTGACTGTGCGCTGGGAAAATGCCCGCCGCATTATCCGCGAGCACGGGATCACGTACAATGTTCATGGCGATCCGCAAGGCATGTCCCGCCCATGGGAACTGGATCTGGCTCCGCTAATCATCTCCGCTTCCGAATGGCAGCAACTGGAATCTGCGATCCTCCAGCGGGCGGTTCTGTTCAACCACATCCTGGCGGACCTGTACGACTTTCAGTGGCATCTGCGCGATGGTTTTTTCCCGCCGGCACTGGTGTACAATAATCCCGCGTATTTACGCCCCTGCCATGGCATGAAAGTGCCACGGGGTATGTTCATGCCCTTCTATGCGGCGGATCTCGCGCGTTCGGCGGATGGTCAGTGGTGGGTGCTGGCGGATCGCACCCAATCGCTGCTCGGGGCCGGCTACGCGCTGGAAAACCGGACCGTCCTGTCCCGGGTGATCCCGGAGGTCCTGCGGGATTGCGGGGTGCGTCCGCTAGGGGCGTTTTTCCGCGCCGAGCGGGATGCGCTGCGCAGCCTCGCGCCGCGCAACCAGGATAATCCCAACATCGTGTTGCTCAGTCCCGGTCCGCACAGCGCCGCCTATTTTGAACATGCGTTCCTCGCCCGGCACCTCGGGTTTCCGTTGGTGGAAGGGGGCGATCTGACGGTGCGCGACAGCCGGGTGTTCATCAAAACCCTCGAAGGGTTGCAACCGGTGGACGTGATCGTGCGCCGGGTGGATGACGCGTTCTGCGACCCACTCGAACTGCGCGACGACTCGTTCCTGGGGGTCTCCGGTCTGGTGCAGGCCGCGCGCGCGGGCAATGTGGCGCTGGCGAATCCCCTGGGCTCCGGCCTGCTGGAAAGCCCCGCGTTCATGGCCTTCTTGCCCACGCTCTGCCGCCATGTCATGGGGGCGGAACTGGCGTTGCCCTCGGTGGCCACCTGGTGGTGCGGTCAACCCCGGGAGCGCGCGTACGTGTTTGAACGGCTCGACCAGTTGATCATCAAACCCGCGTTTGGATCCCCCTCGCAAAAATCCTTCATCCCCGCCGAAATGAGCCGGCGGGAACGGGCCGCGCTGGAACAGGCTTTGAAGGCGCGCCCCCACGACTTTGTAGCCCAGGAACTGGTGCGCCCCTCGCACGCCCCGGTGCTGGTGAACCAGCATTGTGAATCCCGCCCGGTGGTGATGCGTATCTTTGCGGTGGCCGGCCCGCAAGAGGGGCAGTTTGTGGTGCTGCCCGGCGGCCTGACGCGGGTGCCGAATTCCTTGAACGATGATCCGGTGGCCATGCATCAAGGGGGCGGCAGCAAAGACACCTGGGTGCTGGCGGATGCTCCCCTGCCGTTGTCGTCCTCGCCGGCGGTGCTGACGGGCGCGGAAGTCGCGGAGAAAACCTTCAGCGGCCTGCCCAGCCGCGTGGCGGACAACCTCTTTTGGCTGGGGCGTTACACCGAACGTCTGGAAAACCTGCTGCGCGTACTGCGCAGTATGGCGAACCGGCTCACGGCGGAATCCTCGGGCGAAACGCGCACCGGCCAATCCTGCTTCGCACGGTTTCTGGCCGGTTATCATTTGGTCCCCACGGAACTGGCGGGCAACACGCCCGGCCACGCGCTGACCAATGAAGTCCTGCGCCTGATCTACGATCCCGAAACACCCGCCGGCGTGAAGCCGTTGCTGCAACACATCCAGACCACCGCCTGGATCGTGCGCGACCGGTTCTCCGCCGATACCTGGCGGATTCTCGCCCGGCTGCAAATGGACGCCAAGCCGCGCCCGGGCCGCCTGCCGCTGGTCAATGCGCAGGCGCAATTGGACACCCTCATTCTCGGCCTGGCCGCCCTCAGCGGCATGGAAATGGAAAACATGACGCGCGGCCACGGCTGGCGGTTCCTGGATTTTGGCCGCCGCCTCGAACGCGGCGTCCACCTCGTCCGCCTGCTGCGCGCCGCCCTCGCTCCCGAGCTGCCGCTGCCGCCCATGCTGGAATTGCTGCTGGCCATTTCCGACAGCTCCATGACGTATCGCCGCCGCTATTATGCCGAGGCCCAACTGCCCGGCGTCCTGCACCTGCTGCTTTCCGACGAAACCAATCCGCGCTCGCTGGCGTTCCAACTCGAAGCCCTGCGCGACCACTGCGCCAACCTCCCCCACGAGACGGAGCACGGCACGGCTGGTTCGGAACTCACGCGGCTGGCGCAGCTCCGCTCCGCCATTGCCACCGTGGATTTCCGCCCGCTCGCCCACGCCCGGCAGGAGGCCATGATGGCGCCCTTGGAAGCGTTGTTGACGAATTGGGCCAGCCAACTCTCCGGCGTCTCCGACCAGCTCACCCACCATTACTTCAGCCACACCCAATCGCTGAGCAGCTCCGGATGAAACAACAACTCTTCGAGATCAAGCACGTCACCACCTACCGTTACGAGGGCGCGGTGGCCCTGTCGCATCATCTCCTGCGCCTGACGCCGCGCGAACTCAACCGCCAGCGCTGCCTCTCCCACTTCATCGAACTCGATCCCACCCCCACCGTCACCGCCACGCATACCGATTACTTTGGCAACCGCGTCACCTTCATCACGCAGGAAAGCGTCCATAGCGAATTCACCGTCATCGCCCAAAGCACCGTCGCCGTGGGCCCGGCCTCCATCCCAGACCCGGCGGAAACCCCTCCGTGGGAAACCGTGCGCCGCCTCTGCAACGGCGACCATACCGGCCGCTCCCTGGAAGCCACCGAGTTCGTGTACAACTCGCCGCTGGTGCAGGTGCATCGCGGCTATGCGGACTATGCGGCGGCCTCCTTCACCCCGAACCGCCCGATGCTCGAAGCGGCGCTGGACCTGACCCGGCGCATTCATGCCGATTTCAAATTCGACGCCAAAGCCACCACCGTCGCCACCCCCCTCCAGCAAGTCTTCCAGCAGCGCCGGGGCGTCTGCCAGGACTTTGCCCACATCCAGATTGCCTGCTTCCGGGCCATGGGCATTCCCGCCCGCTACGTCAGCGGCTACCTGGAAACCCTGCCGCCGGTCAACCAACCGCGCCTCATCGGGGCGGATGCCTCCCACGCCTGGGTGGCCTTCTTCTGCCCCGGCCTTGGCTGGACGGATCTGGACCCCACCAACAACGTGCTGCCCAGCCTGCGCCACATCACCCTGGGCTGGGGCCGCGATTTCAGCGACGTGAGCCCCATCCGCGGCGTCATCCTTGGAGGCGGCCATCACACCCTCAAAGTGGGCGTGGACGTCATCCCGCTCGACACCATCTCCTGGTCGAGTGGGTGAGCGATAGACCCATCCCCGTTTCCCCCACGCAACCAACCCGGGCCTTCCATGCCGTTATCCTTTGGGATAACCCCGCAAGCAGCGCGCCAATCCTGAACAGGATTGCGTCACCGGAGACCATGGTTGGTGCGGCAAGGGCCAATGGGGGCCGCGCCTACCATGGGAATCTCGCGCACCATGACTGGGCAACCCCGTAGGCGGTTGCGGCAATTGGGGACGGCGAAAAATTTTGGAGTGCGGTGGCAACTGCCGGGGGAAAAGGGGCGGCAGGCGACACCGCTTTGAATTTCAACCGGTATTCCGCAATCCGCAATCCGCATTCCGAATTCGAGGGTTCCGCCGCCGCCATGCGACACGGGTTCAGAAATGGTAGTTTGGGCTGCCACAGGCGGGTTGGCGCATCCATCCAAAGCGGCGTCGCGGCCCCCCTCCACCCCCGCCTTGCCGCACGCACTCCAAAAAACGTCCCCCCGCCTAATCCAGCGCTGGATGGGATTCCCTCAATCCGAAAGGATTGACAGCTTGTAGTCGGTCGGTCGCGAGGGGCACGGGGCGCGACCACCGGAAAACCGCAGCATGCACGACGCACCCCGAAGCGGGTGCCAGCGCATCCCTGCCCTGCTTCTGGATGAAACTGCCGCGACGTCAAACCGCCTCACGGCCATTCCGCAATCCGCATTCCGCATTCCGAATTCGGGGGTTCCGCAATCCGAAATTATGGTCCCGCCACCACCACCCGAAAACCGACATCGTAGTACCGATAAGCAGGCGTGAAGTTGATACGGCGCGAGGAGGGCAGATCGCCGGGACGCCTGCTAATCCACGACGCCCCACGCATCACCCGGGAGCCACTTTGGCCATTAGAATAATCCTCGCACCACTGCCAAACATTCCCTCCCATATCATACAGGCCAAATTGATTGGCTTGAAAGCTCCCGACTGGTGAGGTGTATTCAAAATCATCCACGTTCAACTTAGCATAGTTCCCCGCCCCCTTCGGCGGCGGCCATTGCGTCCCCCAAGGATAAATACTTGGGAGCCTACCGTCCTTGCTGCCCGGAGTACCGTTCTCTTCCTTATCCCCAATCCCCACCGCATAGCTCCACTCTGCATCCGTCGGCAGCCGGTATTCCTGTCCCGCTGCCAACTTCCCTTCTCTTTGCTCCTTCTTGGTCAGCCAAGCACAAAATGCCTTGGCGTCGTTCCAGCTTACCTTCACCACCGGATGGATGCCATCCTGGGCAAAGCGGAGACTCTTCCACGAACTGTCCACACTTGGATTTGCCTCGGCATACTTTTGATAATCCTGCACCCGCACAACCCAGATGCCAAACAACACCTTCGTCCCCGGCACCGGCGCAAATGGCATGCCCAGGCTATTCGTCCAAGGATGATCTTTACTCGCCGACAGAAACGCTTTGGTCGGTTGATTAACACTATCGCCAAAATTTTTTTCCGAGGGTTGTGAAGATTTAAGCACACCCGCCAACCATGCCCCGACAATCAATAATGCCACCGCCACCAGGCCAACCTTCCAATTCCAAACTGACTTCCCGGCTTTGGCTTCATCTGGTGACAGTCCTTCCCATACCGCTTTGGCACTCGGCGGCCGCTTCCCCGGTTCCTTTTCCAAGCACGCCATCACCGTCTGTGTCACTGGCAAGGGCACCACTGCCTCCCGCTTCAACTCCCGCAACCGCTCCGGGATGGGCTTCACCACTTCTGTCTCCAGGATCGCCTTCATCGCTCCCGGATGCGCCGTGTAAGGCGTCTCACCAGTCAGTAGTTGGTACAACGTCGCCCCCAGGGAATAGATATCATCCACTGGTTCGGCGGGTTTTCCATCCAATTGCTGCGGGCTCATGTACCACGGGGTGCCGAGGATCTGCCGTCGCTCGGTCAGCCCGGTGGTGCCGCCACTGCCTTTGACGCCCGTGGCCGCGATCCCGAAATCCACCAGCTTGAGCGCGCCCGTGGCATCCACCAGCAGGTTTGCCGGTTTCAAGTCCCGGTGAACCACTCCTTGGCTGTGAGCGTGAGCAAGCCCATCGCACAACTGCTGCACCCAGGGGCGCAACTTCTCCCATGTAAACAATTCCTGTGGTTGTTCCACCAATAAGGCATGGAGGGATTTCCCCTCCACGTATTCCATAGAGATGAAACCGGTTTCACCCGCAGGCTTATGCAAATCATGGATCCGGACAATGTTGACATGGGTTAACGCTTGGGCTTTGGCTACTTCATTGCGCATACCGCGCAGCGCTTCCGGATTGTTGGAGACCTCGGCGGACAGGAACTTCAAGGCCACTTCCTTGCTCAACTCCTCATCCTGCGCCAGCCAGACCTGCCCCATGCCGCCTGCACCGAGGGGACGGATCAGGGTAAAGCGCCCCGCCCCGACCTTTTGGCCGGGCGCAATGTTTGAATTACCAATCTGGCTTGCCATGCCGGGAAGGTAAAGGCGGCGGCGGCAGGAGGGAAGGAAAAAGCGTGCCCGGATGCCCTACACCCAAGTATTACCGGGGTATTTCTGCTGCAAGGCGCGGCGGGGCTTGGGGTATTGGTTGGCGCGGAAGGCGGGCCAACCGCGGGTGGCTTCCAGGCGTTTGCCGTCGGGGGTGCAGAGCCAGAGTTTCACCGGCACGCGGCCTTCGCCGAGGCACGGGTGATCCTTGCGCGCAAAGCATTCGTTCGCCTCGTCTGCCACCCGGTTTCCGTTCTAATCCCAAATCACAGATTTCAAAGGCACGGTGGCCATCACCGCGTCAGCCTCTCGGCCATAGCCGGAACCAGACGCGTTGCGGGGATTGAATCAAGATTTCGCGCAGTAGCGCCTCCATATTCACCGCTTTCGGTTCCTCCAGCCGCCGAGATAGGATCAGGGCGATGAACATGACCACGGCGATGGCGGCGAAAAAGAGGGTGAACCGGGTCCAATGCAGGTTCAGCCATAAGTAATCACGCTGGCCCAGGGCGTCAATCAGCATGCCCCATCCCACTGGCGCGGTGCCCAGCGCCAGGCTGGTGGTTACGGAATAAATCGCAAAGAAATGGCTGCGCCCCATTACCGGGGATACCGCCATGGCGAGGCGCGTGTTGGACATTTGCACCAATGCGGAAAACAGGCCCATGAAGAAGTGCAACCCCAACAGCAGGGACCAAGTGGCTTTAAAGTAACCGCCCGCCAGGGCCACCCAGCCCGCCAGCAGCACCAGCCAGATCAGAAAGCTGAACGACAGCACCGGCTTGCTGCCCAGGGAATCCAGCCGCGAGCCCAGAAACCAGAGGCTGCCCAGGCCGCCACAGTAAAAGACTGCGCTGAGGAAAAGAATCTGGCCTTCGGCGAGCGCTGTCTCGGACTTCAGAAAAGCGACGGTGAACGCCTGGATGCCGCCATAGACCACGGCCCACGCCATGGCTTCCCAAAGCAGGCGGCGGAACGGCTGATGGCGGGACATTTCCAGCCACGGCACCTGGGTCTTGGATTGCCGGTCTTCCTCGGGGACCGGCACATCCGGCATGCGCTTAAGAAAGTTCAGGCTGGCAGCACCCGCGAGGCCGCTGAAGCCAAACAGCACGGCGAATTGCCAGGGACTGGGATTGGTTCCCAGGCAGAAAGCGGCCAACAGCGCGCACGCCACACTGGCCACACTGACGCACGCGGCATCCCGCGCCAGGTAACGGCCCCGCACCGCCTCGGGCACCAGCCCGGCAATCCAAGGCAACCATGCCGAACTCGAGATGCCGCGCGAGAGGTTGAACCCGAACAGTAACATGAGTATCAAGGCCAGGCGGGTGCCGGCGTCCAGGAATCCGCCGGTGAAGGGGACCAGCGCCATGGCGAAAATGAACATGACGCGGGTGCCCCAGCCGGCGAACACAAAGCGTTTGTAGCCCACGCGCGCGACGTAGTGGGCGGCCGGGATTTGAAAGATCACCAGCAGCGGCATCATGCCCGCGATGATGCCCAGCACCGTGGCGCTGGCATTCAGCGTTTTGGCATACAACACCATGGGACTGCCCAACACGACCTGAAACGACAGCGCGTTAAACACAGCGAACAGGTACGCATTATGCAGGCCCGGCGGAAAGGTTGCCCGGGATGATGACTCAGTTGACATTCAAGCCGCCATGGTTCCGGCGGCAGGATACAAATGCCTCATTTTAGGGATAATTGCAAGGATGAGGAATGAATAGCCCGCGAATGCCGGGCAAAGCTGAAAGCCTTTTGCACCAGATTTATTGGCAGGTGCGTTGGGAGAAACAGGGTGTAGCCGAGGGTGAGTTCGTTCAGGGAAAGGGGGGCGGAGATTCCGGCAGTCCAATTATTTCGGCGCTGTCCATTCGAGCCGTGCAAGCTGAATTCCTTTCAAACTTGGCAGCAGCGCCGCAATGTAATACTGGCCTTCGTGCTTGATAATCTCCGGTGCCGCCACCGGCAACCGGCAGAGAAAATGGCCCTCGTCGTGGTTCACGCCAAAATCGAGCGGGTCCCGAGAATAATACACGCTGGTCTGCTGATTCGCGCCGTAGCGCTGCGTGCGGAACAGGTAGAATTGCCCCGGCTCCAGTTCGACCACGAACGGGCATTCGGCGGAGTAATTGGCGGAGCCGGATTGTCCGCCCGCCGCGACCATGCGCGCCGCGCTCCAGGTGCGGAGGTCTTTCGAGGTGCGGCAAAAGTCGGCGCCTTCCTTGCCGGTGTGCGCCGTGTAATAGCAGTACCAGAGTTCCCCGATGCGAAGGACCATGGGGTCGCGCGTTTGGGCGTAGGCATCCGGGGAGCGAAACAGGGTGACTTTGCCCTCGGCGTTCAACTGGCGCGCGAAGGTTTTTCCATCTTGGCTCGTGGCGGAGCAGATGTCTTCCCAGCCGCCGTAGAACATGGCGTAGTGGCCATCCGCCTTAAATACATAGGGCGCCTGCAAACCGCCCGCCAGTTCGCCGGTCTTCGGGTCAGCATGCAGGGCGACGCCCATCGGTTTCCAATTGGCGTCGGTCAATTTCGCGCCTTCCCAGCGGTAGAACAGCCGGGTATGGCCCGGCTCTTTGGTGCTGCGGATGCACGACCAAAGCTGCCAGGTGCCATCCGCCGCCGGCCAGACAGCGAAATCCACCGGCTGCTGTTTGGGGTTGGTCAGTTCGCCGAGGTCGGGATCGCCCGCGATCTGCCACCAATCCCCCACGATGCGCGGTTGCTTGGGCGCATCATCGGCCCACAGGGTTGAGGCAATGGCTCCGGCGAACAGGAGGCCAGCGATCCAGCGGCGAGCGTTTCGGCAGCAGGCAGGCATGATGTTATTGGGTTATTTTTGTCGGTTAGCAGGCGCATTCGGTCCGCCAAAGAGTTCCTTGAACTTCGCGGCGGCGCGTGGGAAGTCCGTTTTGTACGTGCCCTTCTCGCCGGGCGAAATCTGGTGAAGGCCGTCCGGGGGTTCGCAATTGAAATCAAAGTAGCAATGGAAGGCGACGCGGTTGGCAGGGTCGTTGATGAACCGGTGCATCTGCTCGACAAAATACGGGTTGTCCCGGCCGCCATGACCGCTGGGCCGGTTCTTCACGCCCCACTCGCAAATGGCGAGCGGCTTGCCCTGTTCGCGGGCGAACTTGCTCCAGAACGCGAGCCCGTGATCGCCGCCGAAGATTTCCTTTTCCCAAACCTTCCGCTGGCGGGCCTCGATCTCGGACGCGCTGGCCTGGGCCGGCCACGGATACGTATCCGCCTGCCACGATTCATCATAAACATCCACGCCGATGAAATCCACGAACTCCGCGCCCGGCCAGGCTTTCTCCGCCGGGAATTGCTGGTAGCCGAGCGTGGGGTTCCAGCAGAATTTCAGGTTTCCGGTGCCCGGCACGGCGCGCATGGTTTTGACAATCTGGCGCCAATATTCCGCGAACGCCGCTTCCTTGCCCTTGGCCCGCCAGGTGTACCAGTCGCCGTTGAACTCCCAGCCCGGCCGCAGGATTGTGTCGCCGAGCTGGTGGGCGAGCAGGTTTTCCGCAAATTGTTTGAAGTGGTGGTTGTAAGCGCCGGTGGCGGCTTTTTCGAGTGACACCGGCTCCCCAACCCCGCTGTCGCCCTGCTTGGGTCCGCTGCCATCCACCGGTCCGGCGAGGAGTGGGACGGCAAAAACGAACCGGCGGCCGGGCTGGGCATGCACCCACGCGGACCAGGTTTTCAGCCACCAGACGGGCCAGCCCACATTGCTCCAGGATTCGGAGCCAATGAAATCCTCGCCCCAGATCACGGGCCGGCCCAGCCACGCGGCAAAGGCGTCCACCTTGGCGGTTTCATTGACGCCGCGATACACGCCGATGGGCGGTTGGGATGGCGGTGGCTCCGCCGTCAGCCCGGTGAGCATACCTGCGGCGAGCCCAAGGATAAGGTTTTTGATTTTCATGTCTTGGAAGATACTTTCGCGCACGTGCAAAGCGAGCCTTTTCGGATGGGCCGGCGTCCTGCGAGTCTGTCGGTTCTGCCTTTGGATCGCCGCTAGAATTGGAATAGCGGATTCTTCTCCGTTTGGTAAATCACCCGGGTTTCGGGACCCGATCCTTCGGGAAAGAACTCGGGCTGGACGTGAGGGAACTCGCCTTTGGCGAGGAGAACCTTTTTCCGCCCGCTGCCATCCGGGCTCATGATATAAATGCCGACCCCGCGCGGGCCTTCCCGCGGCAGGGCGATATGGCGAAAGATCAGCCATTTGCCGTCGCTGGACCACGCCGCGACGCCTTCGGCGGTTTGTTTCCTTTCGGGGAAAAGAGGTTCGGTCAAATCCGTTTCCTTGCCGGTTGCGATATCGAGCAGCACAATGTGGAAGGCCCCGCCCACATTCCGCAAAATGCTGACGCGGGAACCATCGGGCGACAGGCGAGGATCATAGTCTCCCTGGCCGACACTCTCGGCGGGTGCGTTCGGGGATTTTTTGGGAAAGGAAATCTGCCGGGCTTCGGAGCCATCCCGGTTCATCATCCATACGCCCTGCAGGCCGCCGTTGTCTCCGGGGTGCGCGGTGAAGATGATTTTGTCCTGCACCTCATGCGGGTCTGCCATTTGGTGCAACGCAGGCGGCGTGGGCACCTGGGTGGTCAACCCCGTTTCGAGGTCATACCAATAGAGGTAGGCGCCCTTGCCGGAGCGGGTGGACACAAAGATGATCCGCTTCCCGTCCGAGGAAAAACTGGCGTTGGCGTTGACTTCGCCAGGCACGGGGCCGGCGATGGTTTTGAGTTCGGTCCCGCCGAGCTTGAAAAGACGTATTTCCGCATTCAAATAATTGTTATCTTCCTTGGCGAACCCGTCTTTGCCGGGATTGTTATAGGTGGTGAACACGACCCATTTCAGATCCGGCGAGACCCGGGTGTGAGACAACTGCCGTTTGGGATCGCTCAGGATCAGCTTTCGCGCGCTGCCGTCCATTTTGGAAATCCAGACGCTGAAATGGTCGGTCGGATCGGTTCTGATCTTCGCGGCAACCCGCTGGGGCGCCGCTTCGGCAGACTCAGCCGGTGCCGCGGTGCTCGCATTGCCGGGAGAGGCGGAAGCTGGGGCGCTCCCGTCCATCATCTTCAGAATGGCATCCGCAGTCTTCTCCACTTCCAGCCAGTCCTTGGCCTGCATCTGCCCGTGCATTTTCTTCATGAGTGCCAGGGCCTCCTTATTACCGGTCTTCTGGAGCCAAGCGGGCAGTTCTCTCTGGATTTTCTGGATCTTGGGAGGCAGGCGCTCATGGAGGCTGGCCACGGTCATCCCTTCGATCAGCGGCTCACCTTTGAGAAACTTGCGATAGGCCTGCAAGGCCTCGTCGCTCTCCGTGCATACGCGATAACTCATGTTCTTCATGGCTTCGCCGCCGATGCCCCAGGAGAAGAGGTTGACCAGCGTGGCGCCGTGATTGAACATCTTCGCGAGGTAGGTTTCCATGTTCATGCCGGTTTGGCCGGGACCGGTTCCGGGCTGCATGTTCGTCCCCTCGCTGGAGGACCATCCCACCTGCTGGTGCTTTTCCACCAGCTCGTAGATGTCCTCGAACAGGCCGGACTGCGGATAGGTCGAAAAACCAGGCCGATGGTGCTTTCCGAAGGCCACGGACGGCGGCGCAAAATGATTGTGCTGGGAATACGTGATCTCCCCTTGGCGTTTCATGTAGGTGATGCTCTTGTCGTCGCCGGTGAAAGCGCGGCGCGAGAGGAACGCGGTGTGGGAGTAGATTTTCTGCGGGGCAACCCCGGCGTCGGTGAGTCCGGTCGTCCATAGCTCGATGAATTCCTGGACAACTTTTTCCAGCTCGACGTTCATGTCCTGCGGCGGGTGTTCGCGCGTGAAGCCACGATTGCGTAGCGCGCGATAGCCGAGATACTTGCCGGTCTTGAAATCCTGCCCGATCATGGTCTCCCAGCCGGCGATGACGCCGGCGAACAGCTCTGGCCTTTTGAGTTGCTGTAGCCGATTCACGCCCGCCTGGATCGCTTTGCCGATGACGGCCGAACGCTGCCGTACCTCGCGCTGGACGGCCTGGCTGTTGAAACACATCTGCGGAGGCGCGGAGGTCGGCTTCTTTGACCAGTCCAGGCGCCGGCTCGTATTCGGCGTCCCGTCCCAGTCGAGGGCCTCGACGTTCTGCGGATCGCTCCACAGATCCTTGCGACTCCGCCAGAACATGGAGTCATCAACATGAAAGCCGACGGCCATATTGGCTTCGAGGGCCAGATCAAATGCCCTTTCAACAAACTGGGCGATCTCAATGTTGCTCTGATCAAAACAAAGCGGCCCGAGCATCACCGCCAGCCGCGTCTGCGGATCGCCCACCGTGCCGATCCGCTGTTTGATATCCTCAACGTAGTTGCGAAGCGCCGCCGTGCCCGGCACGAGCGGTTCCCTCATCCCGCTGCTCAGCGCCTGAGCGTCGTTCGGATCGGGAGTGAAGCGGGTGAAGATCTGAAAGGCCAGATACCGGGTCTCCGACTCCGCTCCGGCATTCGCAAGACTGAGGGAGACGATGCCGAGCAGGCAAAGGAGGACGATTTTTAGTATCGTTTTCACGGGATGAATGGCGGGGACAATGAGGTTAGCGAAGCAACCGTGTACGGCACACGCTCATTTCGTATCCTGCTGGAGTTGTTCGAGGAGCCGATCCAACTCTGCCTCAGCTTCCATGACTTTACCCGCTTCGATCAGGGGCTTGAACTTCTCTTCCATCGTCCTGGCGATGGCCGATGGATCGCGCCCGCTATCCGACCATTTTTTCGCGCCTTCTTGGACGCGCTGAACTTTTTCCGTGAGCCGTTTGCGCGCGTCCTCCGCGAGTTGTTTGCCGCCATCCTTCGCGATCTCGCGCAGCTTGGTCTGCTGTTCTGGCGTCAGCAGATTCTTGATCTCCACCAGCAATCCGATATGGAGATGCTTCAGTTCACGTTCGGAATCAAGCACCTTGTCAAGTTGCACAACGAGCGCTGCCTCATCCACGCGTTCCCGTTTCGCGAGGGTCGCGAGCGCCGCCGTTTCGCGTTCCAGTTGTTTCCGCAATTCCTCGGAACGCGGTTGCGTCTTCTCCACGCGGGTCCGGAAGGCCTCCCGCTGGTCCTGAGTCAGGCCGATCTGGTCGCGTGCCAGCAGGACGAGTTCCGGCGGGAAAAAGGCGCCGGCAAAAGGATCTGCCGCCGCAGCGGATTTATCTGCTGATGGCAGCGTGCAGATCGTGGTGAGGAATGCGATGAAGGTAATGAGTTTCATAATAGGTATGTTGTTTTTGTGTCAATTGCGGGGATGTCACTGGGGAAAGTCAGGCTGATTGAGCAGCGAAGCGGTCGGCGACATCCACGCAGGCAGCGTTGAAGCCGTCTCGACGGACAGTCGTGCGATGGTGTTTTGGGTTGAAACGATGGTGGCAGCAATATCTGCGTGCTCCCGCGAAGCACCGCGCTGCCTTGGAAGCAACACCAGCATGACGAATGCCACACAGGCCGCGGTGGCAGCAAGCCAACGCCAATACGGTGGTGCCGGGCGGGCGAGTAATTCCGGGAAGGTCGCTGTTCTGCTGGTCCCGTTCTCCGTGATGGTCACCATCTCCGCCGCCGCATCCAGCGCCACGTCGAGGTTCATGTAATCGAGATACAAGGCGCGCAGGTCCGCGTCCTCCTTCAGCGCCGCTTGCAGCGCGGCCGCTTCCGCCGCACTCGCCTGCCCATTCACATAGCGCTGAATCTGTTCGTGCCAGTGGTCGTTCATGTGAGTTCCTCCCGCGCGATGGTGCGGCGCACGCACTCCAGCAGCGCCTGCCGGATGCGATGCAGCAGCTTGTAAAGGGACATCGCCGTCTGCCCTCGTTGCGCAGCGAGTTCATCCATGCGTGTGCCTTTGGCGTAGGCTGAGAGCACCAGCTTGCGCTGTGGCTCCGGCAGCTTTTGCAGACAGGTCTCCAGCGCTTCCCGCTGTGCCTCATGGCTCTGGGTGGCCGCTGCTGCATCATCGGCCAGCCGGTTTACCAGTGCGTCATCAAAAACATGCCGGTCGCGTCCCCGGTCGCGCAAGTGCGCCAGCACCTCATAGCGCGCGACCCCAAAAGCCCACTTCCGAAAATCCCGTGTGGCGTCAAACGTCGCGAACTTCTGCCATAGCACCACCGCGACCTCTTGCATGACTTCCGAGGCATCGGCGCGCGACGGCAGCAGCGAGCGAACGAACGTGCGCAACGCCGGCTCATGCTCCGCGAAGAGGCGGAGAAACTGGTCGTGATGTTGGTCGTTCAAGTCGGGCATAGAGCACGTCACCAGTTATCTCCAAAAGGACATACCAGTTGCCGAAAAATCTTTTGCGAATCGCTGATAAGAATTTGTTTTCGGGTCGGTTTCACGACCAAAAAACAGTAACCGGGTGGCGGATACCCTGCAAATGAAAAGCAGATGTTTGAGTTAAGGCTGGAGGCATCCTGACAAACCGGATTGCGCTTGACGGGGTAGGGGTGAGGATTATGCTTACTGGCATGGAAGCATGCACAGTATCAAGGCGTTACCATGATGCCGCCGGTTCTCGGCGGGGCGTGATGATTGTGCGCCAGCAAGGGATTTTCAACCGCACCTGAGCATGCCCAGCGAAGCTGATACCTGCCGAAAGTTTGTGCTGCCCAAGCTCTATGCGGCGGGGTGGAACGACGATCAGATTGTCGAGCAACGCTCGTTTACGGATGGGCGCATTGTGGTGTCCGGCCCGAAGGTATGGCGGCGGGCGCAAAAGCGCGCGGATTACTTATTGCGCTACCGCACAAACGTGACGCTGGCCGTGGTGGAAGCCAAGCCCGCGCACAAGACGCCCGGCGAAGGGCTCCAGCAGGCCAAGGAATACGCGCAAATCCTGGACCTGAAATTTGCCTACAGCACCAATGGGCATGGCATCGTGGAATTTGATTTCATCACCGGCAAGGAAACGGTCGCGGATCAATTCCCCACGCCGGAGGCACTCTGGCAGCGGCTGCATGGGCACCTGGGGCTGAACTCCGCCGCGCAACAGGAACAGTACCTGGCGCCCGGCCCGGCGTCGTCCGGCAAGCTACTCCGCTATTACCAGGAGATCGCCGTGAACCGCATCATCCGGGCCATCCTCAACGGGCAGACCCGCGTGCTGATTACGATGGCCACGGGCACCGGGAAAACGATGGTCGCCTTCTACATCTGCTGGCGGTTATGGGCCTCGCGCTGGAATCGCAAGCACGACCCGACGCGCAAACCGCGCATCCTGTACCTGGCGGATCGGAATTTCCTGGTGGATGATCCCAAGGATAAAACGTTTGCGGCGTTCGGCGATGCCCGGCACAAGATTGAGGGCGGGGTGACGGTGCTCAGCCGGGAGTTGTATTTTGCGACGTACCAATCCATTGCCAAGGACGAGCGCCGACCCGGCCTGTATAAAGAGTTTCCCAGGGATTTCTTCGACCTCATCATCGTGGATGAATGCCATCGCGGCAGCGCGCGGGATGACTCGAACTGGCGGGAAATCCTCGATTACTTTGAGCCCGCGTACAAGCTGGGCATGACCGCCACGCCGCAGCGCGAGGAGAACAAGGATACCTACCTGTATTTTGGCAACCCGGTCTATACCTACAGCCTGAAGCAGGGGATTGATGACGGGTTCCTCGCGCCGTACCGGGTGCACCGGGTGGTCACGCAATGGGATGCCGTCGGATGGCGGCCCAGCAAGGCCGAACTGGACCGGTATGGCCGGGAAATCCCGGATGAGGTGTACCAGACCGCCGATTTTGAGCGTCGCGTGGCGCTGCGCGCCCGCACGGAGGCGGTGGCCCGGCACCTGACGGATTTTCTGAAAAAGACCGACCGCTTCGCCAAGACCATCGTGTTTTGCGTGGACCAGGAACACGCGTTGGAAATGAAGACGGCGCTCAACAACCTGAATGCGGACCTGGTGCGGAATTATCCGAACTACGTATGCCGCGTGACTTCCGATGAAGGGGACGTCGGGCGCGGGCACATGCAAAAGTTCCAGGATGTGGAGACGGACCCGCAATCCCCCATCATCCTCACCACCTCGCAACTGCTGACGACGGGACTGGACGCGCCGACCTGCCGGAACGTGGTGCTGCTGCGGCTGGTGAATTCCATGGTGGAGTTCAAGCAGATCATCGGGCGCGGCACCCGGGTGCGGGATGAGTACGGCAAGCTCTGGTTCAACATCCTGGATTACACCGGCTCGGCCACGCGCAATTTTGCCGATCCCAAGTTTGATGGGGATCCGGCCTTTGCCACGCAGGAGGAGATTGACAAACAGGGCAAAGTGAAAGCGACCGAGGTACTCACGCCGGAGGAACCTGAAGACGCCACCGGCGAAATCAACGAAACCCCTTCACTACAGCCTTCCAGGAAGTATTACGTTGACGGTGGGCGGGTGGAGATTGCGGCGGACCTAGTCTATGAACTGGACGCCCATGGCAAGCAACTGCGGGTAGTCAAGCTGACGGATTACACCGCGGAGAACGTGCGCACGCTGGCGGCGAACCCAGAGGAACTGCGCGCCTGCTGGACAGATACGGAGCGCCGGGCGGAGATCATCGCCCAACTGGCGGATCGGGGCATAGACTTTCAGACAGTGGCAACCCAGGCAGGCAAGCCGGAGGCAGACCCGTTTGATCTGCTGTGTCACCTGGCGTACAACGCGCCACTGCTGACGCGGCGGCAACGGGCGGACCGGGTGAAAAAGCAGGAAACGGCGTTCTTCAAGTTCTTCGGTCCGGAGGCGCGGGAAATTTTGAATGATCTGCTGGAGAAGTATGCGACGGATGGGGAATTGCAGTTCACCCTGCCGGATGTGTTGAAAGTCCGGCCCATCTCCGATCACGGTAATGTGAATGAGATTATCGGGAAATTTGGCGGGACGGAGAAGCTGAGGAATGCGGTAAACCAGTTGCAGGAACTGATCTATTCGGCTTGAAACGAAGACAGGATGAACAGGATTTACAGGATACCAAAACTCAGCAGATAAGGGAGTTTGGATTTTCATCCTGTTCATCTTGTTAATCCTGTCTCACACTTCGCATGAGGCATGATGACGACAGGATGAACAGGATTTACAGGATACCAAAATGGAAGACCAGGAATTAACTGAAAAAATCATCGGGTGTGCCATGAAAGTACACTCCACGCTGGGACCAGGCTTTCTGGAATCGGTGTACCACAAGGCTTTGGCTCATGAATTGCGCAAGGCTGGCTTGAAAGTCGAATGCGAAAAACCCATTACCGTTTATTACGACGGCGTTCCGGTCGGTGATTTTTCAGCCGACATGCTGGTTGAGGATCGGGTGATGCTGGAACTCAAAGCCAACCAAACGTTGGTGCCCGGCAACGAAGTCCAATTGGTGAATTATTTGACGGCAACCGGCACCGAAATTGGGTTGCTGTTAAATTTTGGCGCGGAACGATTGGAGTTCAAACGGAAATCACGAACCTATCGTCCCAAAAAGCCAGGACAGGGTTTGATGGATTCCAAATTGTGACCCTGATATGGATTTTATTATGACAGGATGAACAGGATTTACAGGATGGCTAAATTCGGTTGATAGTATTCGGAATTTCATCTTGTTCATCTTGTTAATCCTGTCGCACCCCGCATGCGA
The DNA here is from genome assembly GCA_037139415.1 of Verrucomicrobiota bacterium. Taxonomy (NCBI): domain Bacteria; kingdom Pseudomonadati; phylum Verrucomicrobiota; species Verrucomicrobiota bacterium. The sequence continues at coordinate 24,026 of JBAXGN010000017.1, forward strand.
GGCATGATTATGACAGGATGAACAGGATTTACAGGATAGTTAAATTTAGCAGATAAGAGAATTCTGTTTTTTCATCCTGTTAATCCTGTTAATCCTGTCCTCAAAATAAATATCCGGGTTGTTTTATCCTGTTCATCCTGTTAATCCTGTCTTTAACAAATTTATGTCGTCACCAACCACAGCACAGTCGCTCGGGTCGTTGCTCAAGTCCGCGCGTGATATCATGCGCAAGGACAAGGGGCTCAACGGCGACCTTGACCGTCTGCCGATGCTGACCTGGATCATGTTCCTCAAGTTCCTGGATGATCTGGAGCAGCAACGGGAGGAGGAAGCCAAGCTGGCCGGGAAGAAGTTCCGCGCCGCCATCGAGCCGCCGTACCGTTGGCGGGATTGGGCCGCCAAATCCGACGGCATCACCGGGGATGAGTTGCTGGCTTTTATCAATAACGAGGAGGCCACGCGGCCCGATGGCAAGAAGGGGCCGGGCCTGTTCCGGTATCTGCGCACGCTCACCAGCGCCAACGGGGATGACCGCCGGGAGGTGGTGGCCACGGTGTTCAAGGGCGTGGATAACCGGATGAAAAGCGGGTATCTGTTGCGCGATGTCATCAACAAGGTCGCCGGCATCCATTTCACCTCCAGCGATGAGCTGCATACGCTGGGTTCCCTGTATGAATCCATGCTGCGGGAGATGCGGGATGCCGCCGGGGATTCGGGCGAGTTCTACACGCCGCGCGCGGTGGTGCGGCTCATGGTCACGGTGACTGATCCGCGCCTGGGCGAGACGGTGCTGGACCCGGCGTCAGGCACGGGCGGGTTCCTGGTCGAGGCGTACAATCACTTGTCCAAACAGGTCAAGACGGTGGCGGATCGCCGGGTGTTGCAGGAGAAGAGTCTGCTGGGGTGCGAGCCGAAGCAGTTGCCGTATCTGCTCTGCCAGATGAACCTGTTGCTGCACGGGCTGGATGCGCCGCAGATTGATCCCGGCAACGCCCTCCGGTTCAAGTTGACCGATATCGGCGAGCGGGAACGCGTGGATGTGATCCTGACGAACCCGCCGTTCGGCGGCGAGGAGGAGAAGGGCATCCAGGGGAATTTCCCGGAGGATAAACAGACGGCGGAAACGGCCATGTTGTTTTGCAGTTGATCATGCGGAAGCTGCGGCGTAATCCAAGTGGCAGCGCCGTCTCGGCGCTGAACAGCGGAAAACCAAGCGGCGGGACGCCGCTTCCACATTTCGCGCGGGCGGCGGTGGTGGTGCCGAATGGGACGTTGTTCGGGGATGGGGTATGCGCGCGGATCAAGGAGGAGTTGCTCAAGGAGTTCAACCTGCACACGATTGTGCGGCTGCCCAACGGGGTGTTTGCGCCGTACACCAGCATCCCGACCAATGTTTTTTTCTTTGACCGGTCCGGGCCGACTCAGGAGGTGTGGTATTATGAGCAGCCGCTGCCCGAGGGGCGGAAGAATTACACGAAGACGGCACCGATCCAGTTTGAGGAATTCGCGTCGCTCGTCGCCTGGTGGACCGACCGGAAGGAAACCGGACAGGCCTGGAAGGTGCCTGCCGCGGAACTGCTGGCCAACGGGTGCAACCTGGACCGCAAGAACCCGAGCGCCAAGGAAGACATTACGCATCTGCCGCCGGAACAGTTGGCGGCGGATATCTTGAAGAAGGAACAGCGGATTGCGGAGATCATGGGGAAGATCAATAAACTTCTCAGCATGCAGAAGCATGGCTAACCTCCTGACGAATGAGCACCCACATTCAAACTCAAGTGCCGTTTCGACTGGTGATCGCAGATAAACGCACCAACTCGGAGGGGCTACAACTTGCCGATATGGTGGCGCGGCCGGTGGCGCTGTCGGTGCTCCGCCCTGGCCAACCGAATCAAGCCTTTGAGATTCTGCGTTCCAAATTGTGGCAGGGACCGGATGCCAGTGTGGAAGGATATGGGTTGAAATGTTTTCCCGTAAAAAACGAAAGGCCACCGGGAAGTCCCAGTGACCCTACGCCGAACGGGTAGTCCCATTCCAAATCTGATCGAAACCTACTCATGCAAACCAGAAAATTCAAGTCCAATTCGCATAAAAATGAACACGATGGAAAAAGACAGGATGAACAGGATGGACAGGATGAAAACCGCCGGATGTGGATGGGATTTACACCGAATTTATTAGCATGAGCAAAACGTGGCCAAAGGTGAGGTTGGGTGAGGTGTTGAGGCACCGCAAGGAATTCATCACCATTGATGACCTTAAAAATTATCGGCGCCCGCGTGTTCAGCTTCATGTTCAAGGCATTGTCCTCCGCGATGAGGTGCCCGGCGCACTCATTAAGACAAAAACTCAACAAGTTTGCCAGGCAGGCGAATTTCTCGTCGCCGAAATTGATGCAAAGGTTGGTGGTTTTGGCATCGTGCCCATGTTCCTTGATGGCTCAATTGTCAGCAGTCATTATTTTCTGTTTGTCGTAGATGAGTCCAAGCTTGACCGACGATTTTTAGACTTCTTTATCCGCACGCCTACGTTTTGCGAACAAGTTGCTGCACAAGGCTCAACCAATTACGCGGCCATACGCCCAACCCATGTTCTTGGCTACGAAATCCCGTTGCCGCCGTTGGCGGAGCAGCGGCGGGTGGTGGCGCGGATTGAGGAACTGGCCGCCCAAATTCAGGAAGCCCAATCCCTCCGACAACAGGCCGTGCAGGAGGCGGAGGCGATTGTTGCCAATCAAATCAAAGCATTATTTGACGATGGCCAAGAGTCTGGATGGAAATACGGTTGCCTTGGCGATTACGTCGTTGATGACTGCTACGGCACATCGGAAAAGACTCACGACGACAGTTCGGCCACGCCGGTTCTTCGGATGGGAAACATTCAGAACGGTCGGCTTGACACACGCTGCTTGAAATATCTTCACATAGCAGAGAAGGAGCGGGCGAAGTTGCTCCTTACACGTGGCGACATCGTGGTGAATCGAACGAACAGCGCAGAGTTGGTTGGGAAATGTGCAGTGTTTGATCTGGACCGTGATTTTGCTTTTGCTTCTTACCTTATTCGCCTTCGTCTTGACTCCGACAAAGCCGACTCGCGCTTGGTTGCGTCATACATCAATTCGCCTGCTGGCCGTGCATATATGTTCAGCGAACGAAAACAGATGACAGGGCAGGCAAACGTCAACGCGACGAAATTGAAAGCGTTGCCAATCGCTTTGCCGCCACTTCCCCAACAACGCCGGATCGTAGCCGAACTGGACGCACTACAGGCGGAGGTGGATGCCTTGAAACGGTTGCAAGGCGAGACCGAAGTGGAATTGGATGCATTGCTGCCCGCTATTTTAGACCGGGCATTTAAAGGAGAATTATGAGTTATCCCGAATCTGAAATGCCCATCCGCCGCGAACTTGGCGAGGCGCTGATGGCGTTTATCAAGAAGTTGACGGCGACGCGGCTGGGGAATGACCAGGAGGATTCGGTGATGCGGCAGGTGGCGACCGAGGAATATCGTCAGGCCGTACTCAAGGCGGCGGCGCAAAATATTGAGGTTTCGCTTTGCTGGCATACGCTGGCGGTCTGGACGGAGGAAGGCAAGGAGCGCATCGGGTATTTTGCGCGGGCGCTGGATTGCTGCCGGGCGGAAGCCAAGGCCAAGCCGCCGGAGACGTTTCGGGAAATCTGGTGCTGGATTCACACGCAGGCGGATTGCCTGTTTGAAATCGGGCGGGTGCATTTCCACGAAGGCGCGCCGGAAGTGGCGCGGGAGTTTTTGACGGAAGCGCTGCCGCTGGCGCGCCAGGCCGATGCGTTGCAGGCGAAGGCCGATGTAACGGATGACCGGCTGGAAGGCCGGATCGCGGAATTGCTGTTGCAATTGCCGGAGGAAGAATAACGGCATCCTGTCAAAGCCTGTCGTGCCTGCAAGCCGAAACCGATGTGGGATTGGAGGCGTTGCAGCCGGCGATTTTGGATAAGGCGTTTAAGGGAGTGACATCTGAGGAAGGCCGAATTTTTTAGAAAAAGTGAATCATTCATCCAGCACCGCTCATTCCCTTGGTGCGCTTCTGAAATCCGAGCGCGACATCATGCGTGAGGGTGAGGCCGATGTGCCGCCCTTACAGGGCGGAGGGGATTTATTTGGGTGTGGTTTCCTGGGGCTTCGCTCGGCGCTTCACCCCAGGCTATCACATGAACGGGCCTTCAGCCCTCAAACAACGGCATGAATGTTTTGAAACCATATTTCGAGGGGCTCCGCTCGGCGCTCCACCCCAGGCTATCACATGAACAGGCCTTCGGCCCTTGTTAAATTCGTTTGATAGGATTCGTTTTTCATCCTGTCCATCCTGTTCATCCTGTCCTTTTTATCTTAAGATACTCATCATGTTGCGACAATTCGTTCATACGTTGAACATTTCCGCGCGCGGGCGCGGGTTCTATGAAATTACCGATGAGGTCAACGCGCTGGTGCGCCAGAGCGGTTTCCAGACCGGGCTGTGTACCCTCCATGTCCGGCACACCAGCGTTTCGTTGTTGATCCAGGAAAATGCCGATCCGGAAGTGCGGCTTGATCTGGAACGCTTCTTTAGCCGGTTGATCCCGGATGGCGATCCGTTGTTCCGCCACACCTGCGAGGGAGACGATGATATGCCCGCTCATGTGCGCACCGCGCTGACGTGCGTCAATCTCAGCATTCCGATTACCCAGGGAAAACTGGTACTCGGCACGTGGCAGGGGCTTTACTTATGGGAACATCGCACGGCCTCGCATCGGCGCGAGGTGGTGGTGCATTTAATCGGGGAAACGTGAACCAACAACCGTTCTGACCACGGATTTCACGAATGATACGGATTCACTGCGGCTTGCGCCGGGCACCCTGACGACGTGAGTTCAGGAATCGAGCGTGGAATGCGTTCCATCGCAGAAGGGCGGGTTTTTGGTATGCTTGCAGCCGCACCAAGTCACGCGGCGGGGATTAAAAATTTCAAAGGTTTTGGGCGCGAGGCCGGTGCCTTGATGGGAGCCGTCGCAATAGGGCTGGCTTTGGGAGCGTCCGCAGGAGCACCAATAGTAAACCCCTGGCATCATTTGGTCCACGTAGGGACCACGGCTGGCCACCACTGGGGCGGCGGGTTCCGCCGGTTCGGAGGCTAGCGCGGGTTCAAGGGCTTCCATCACCGGTACAGCGGGCGGCTCGGGCGTTGGCGTGGGAACAACGGGTGGTTCGAACGACGGTGCCGAGGCTTCCGAGGTAGGTTCCACCGGTTGAGGTTTGCGACCGAACAAACCCTGCACGTCAGTCACGTTGAGGTCCGTGAGATCAAAACAGATATTGGTTCCGCGTTTCTCGGCAATCGCGATTTGATCCGCCAGCACCTTGGTGGTTTTGCTGGCGTAGAAACGAACGGCGCCCACACTGAGATGAGCGCCAAAAATAACCATCAGGATACAGTGCTCGTCCACGTTGAGCATGAGGGTGCTGAATCGCTCGCCCTGCTGGTACATGCCGGGGAATTTGTCTTCATTCAACAAGCCGGCCATGAACTGCACGGCGTTGAAGGAGTTCGAGGCCAAGGTGGCCAGCACATCCGGCGGATACTGATCCTGTCCGCCGCATTGCTGAATCAAGTGCCCGGCCTTCTCCACCAAAAGAACATGATTGGCCTCGGTTTTGGCCATCAGTTCTTTCAGGGCGGCATCAATCCGCTGAAAGTCATCCTCGATCAGTTGAGGAAAATCCATAATCAGGTGGTGGAAATCCGGCGACCGCCCTCGTTGATGAACTTGTGCAACAACATGCGCGTAATCATATTGAGGGTTTCAAACACGCCTTCGCATTTGGGGGCGGTGGCGGTAAACGAGGGGACCTGGACATCACGATTATTAAGCAAGAACTCCATGTATTCGACGGGCGCGAGATTGGGCAGATCGCGTTTGTTGTACTGAAGCACGTAGGGGATGTCGTCAATGTTCATTTTCAGCCCCTTGAGGTTATCCGCCAGGTTTTGAAAACTCTCGACGTTTTCCTGCATCTTGTCGTATTGCGAATCGGCCACAAAGACAATGCCATCCACCCCGCGCAGCACGAGTTGGCGGGTGGTGTTGTAGATGACCTGGCCGGGTACGGTGTAGAGTTGGAACTTGGTCTTGAAGCCCTTGATGGCCATGGCCTCCAGGGGCATAAAGTCGAAGAACAGGGTGCGATCCGAGCTGGTGGCCAGCGATACCATTTTGCCCTTGGCATCCGCATTACCCACCTGCACGTTGGCGTGAACCTGCTCGAGGTTGGTGGTTTTACCGCATTTGGCAGGCCCGTAATAAACGATCTTGACCTGCAATTCTTTGGTTGCCGCATTAATGATTGCCATAAGTATTTGTCGTTTGTGGATTTTACTTTTGCTTTTGCAGTTCTTCTGCCACCAAATTGATATGGGCGGCGGGCAGGCATTCGCCCGGCCGGCTGACCGCCGCAAAAAAGACCGCGCCAGACTGGCAAATCTGCCATTGGCATTTGCCCGCCTTAAGGGTCAGGGCGGTCACGTCGCCCATGCCGATGTCTCGGGCATACTGGTTCATCCGATTGAAAATTTGCGGAATAAAGGCAGCCACCGTGTCGCTCTTGAAATCCGGCGGCAATTGGGCTGCGACCAGCATCCCATCCTCAAAGGCCAACAGCGTACCCGCAACCCCGGGCAAGGCCGCCGTGTGCTGCACAATATCGTTCAGTTCCCAGTTGGTGCGTCCGGGCTGCCCAAACAATTCGCCCAAGGTCGTGGGCAGCTTGACCGCCGCCGGAGTGGCGGCGGGGACTTGAATGGGGACGACCGGCGTGGATGATGCCGCAACGGGGGGCGGCGGAACCACCGGCACCGGCGCTGGAGCGGGGGGGGGCGGTGCGGCCGCCGTCTTGCCACCGAACATGTCGGGAATCTTGCTATCAATCGCCAGCTTTTTCTGGGCTTGTTGCGGCTTGTGCTGGCTTAAATATAGCGGCGCGACCACTTTTAATGGCAGATCCACGGAGGCGCTACCTTGCGCGGAGGCGCCCGAGGGAGCGGGCTTGACCCAGCCCAACAGTTGCTGCCAAGTGAACGCCACTTTGCCAAATTTAAGACCACGGCCCACTTCTTCAGTCGGAATGAAAATGAAACCACCATCGAGGCCGAGCTTGGCAATCTCTTGTTTGATCGCTTCCGGCCAATTGGCACTCACCTCGTTTACCGGGACGGTGATCATGCCCGCCACCACGGGGCCGGCAGGAACCGCCGGAGCCGGAGCGGGGGTGGAAACAGCGGGCGCAGGCGTCACCGGAGCGGCGGGTTTGGCCGGTGCCATGGACGGCAATCCGGCCGGTTTCGGTGCGGGAGCCGCCGGTTTCGTCCCACCAATCATGGTCGGCGCGGAAGCTGGTTTGGCCGCTGGCGCGCTGGATGCCGCCATCATTTCACGTAACGCGGGAGAGACTGACAGCGGAGCGGTTGGCGCTGGCGGTGGGGGCGGTACGCTGACTTGGGGGGGCTCAGGTTCAGGGGGCGATACCGGTTTTGGTGGTTCGGGTTCAGGGGCGGGTGCCGGTTTGAGAGGCGCTGGCGCTGGAACTGGAGCCGACTCGGATCTACTGCGGGCCGCCTCCATCGAGGCAACCCCGATGACGGTTGCCTTGTCCGCGCCGCCGGGTTTGCCTTTGGGGCCAAACAAACCACCGATATCGTTGGGAAGGGCGACCCGTTTTTGGTCGCTGCGCTTTGGCAGCGCGGCAGCGCCGACAATGGCAATAATCTCGCCCAGAGGAATTTCCACCTGGGTGTGATCCAGATCGCCGCCCGCCGCCAACAGCCCAGAAGCCCCTGACCGTAATTCGGCATAGGTGACCTTGACCACGCCGGTGGACAGTTGCGTCAGCGTTGCTTGCCGGGAGATTTTGACCACATCTTTTGCCCCGACGGCGCGCGTCAGTTTGTCGTGAAGCTCTTTGGGCAGCTTGGCGATGATGGGCTTGAGGGGCAGTTCCAAAACATCCGCAGGGTCCAGCAGGGGAACTGGCGACGGTTCCTCCATCGGAGCCGAGTGCGGAGCTGGCGCCGGGGCGGCCGAGGGTGGTTTGGCAGGTCTGGCAGGCTGCTGGACCTGAGGTTTGGGAGTGGCTGTGCCGGCGGGTGCCGGATTGGCTGGCTGGACCGGAGCCTGGGACTTCTCCTCCGGTTTGCCACCGAATAATTTTTTAAAGATGCCGAACATTAGGATACCTTTAGGGACGAGTCTGGCATGAATCCGGAAATAAATCCATAAAAATCGTCATAATTCATGGGACTTGCTTTTAGGCGGGGAATGGTCTTTAATGGTACGGGTGCCGGGTTGGTACGGCGGTTTTCATTTTGACCATCGGTTGCGCCATAAACCGGCTAAAGCCGGGATTCCGAACTGGGTGAGGCGCGACTTTGAGCGGTTGGGATCCTCCCGGCTTTAGCCGGGCGAGATCAGAATGAGAATGGCCTGGGACGGAAACGGCGACGTGGATAAGCATGGCAGAAAAATATAAGATTTTGTTGCTGGATGACGAGTTGGATCTGCTGGAACTGTACCAGGAGATGATGAAGCAACTCCCCAGTCAACCGGAAGTGCATACCTGCGATTCGGGTGCCAAGGCAATTGCATTGCTTGATTCCGAGCCGTTCAACCTGATGATTTCCGACCTGAACATGCCCCGCATGGACGGTTTGCAGGTGCTGTCCATTGTGCGCCGGAAATATCCCAAGCTGCGCGTCGTGGTCATCACTTCCATCATGGATGAACAGTTCCGTGCCCGCGCGTATGCGTTGGGGGTGGATTTGTTCTGGCAAAAACCCGGTAATGAGCAGGAGACCAAGCTGTTCCTGGAAAGCATTGAAGCGCTGATGGCCAAGGAGGAACAGGGTGGCTTTCGCGGGGTACAAAGCAAGAGCTTGGTGGACATCATTCAGCTTGAATGCATGTCCCAAAGTTCGGCGGTACTAAAAATCACCAACGGGGTGCTCGAGGGGCGCATTTGGATTATTAATGGCGAAATCATTGACGCTACCATTGGCGATCTTACGGGCGAGGATGCCTTCAAGAAAATCCTCTGCTGGAAGGCGGGTAATTTTGAAAGTCTGCCACCGGAGCCCACCCGCACGCGTACCGTGTTTAATTCGTATCAGGGTTTACTGTTGGATTCGGCGCAGAACATGGATGAGGCCCAGGCCATCGCCGATGGGAACGCGCCAGCGTCGGAAATTCATGAGGAAGCGAGCCAGCGCGTCACGCCGCTGCAAGCCAGCGCGAAGGTCAGCGGGGTGGATTTCCTGCTGTCGGTGCCCTTGGATGAAAGCAAGCCGTTCGAGCAGTGGGGGGTGGAAAGCCCCGAGACCATGCTCAAGTTCACCCGCTGGATGTTCCACACGTTTCATGAACTTGGGGAGCGTTTTGTGGCTGGGCAGGTGCGGGAGGTGGCGGGCCGCGGGATGCAGCGGCATGTGTCCATGGTGCGGGCGGGCGACCGATATTTGTGCGTCGGTCTCAAACGCAACCTGAATGCCGAGCAGCGGCGCGAAACTGTTAAAACCGTCATTTCCAAATGGGTATCCTGAATTTTTTTTCCAAGGCCAAACCGGAGCTATTACAACTGCCCAGCGGCAGTTTTACGGTGGATCCACAGGGGCGGGTGGTGAGTTCGACGTTGCCGCATAACTTTCCCGAGGAGCAGACGCGCCACATCGCCGGGGTGGTGCTGCAGGCCTTCAAACAGGCGCAAGCGGCCAACGTGCCGCTCCTGGAACTGGCCATTGAATTTTCCGCGTTGAAAATCACCGCCAAGGAAATGCGCGGTGGCGCCATGATTTTCCTCGCCCCGCACGGTCCCTCCACCCAAGGATAACCCGAACCATCCGCACGCCTATGAGCGACAAACAGAAAATTGAAAATGTAATTATCCAGTTGGAGACATACCTGGAAAGCTGGAAACAGTTCAAGACGTTCATTGAATTGGCGCGCGCCAAGAAATTTTCCCCGGAGGATGAGGCACAGTTCATGGAGGTGAAGAGCGCCGTGGCGCAACAGTTGGAAATGATCCTGGCCGCCTTTGAACAACCGGTGGTGGATCGCAATGAAATCCATGCGCTGCTCTCGGACGCCTCCTCGATCCGCAACCTGAGCGAGAAGACGGAAAACGCCCTGCGCAATGACGAGAACAAATGGAATAAAATTTACATCACCCTGCAGGCGGCGGTCGGCCAGCTTAAGGCGCAGCAGAAACAACTGGAGGGGAAATCGTTCTGGTCCGGGCTGTTTGGCGGCAAGAAATGACCACCAAGGTTAGTCGAGAGGTGTGCGCGGGCATTTTTCCCGCGTAAATTTACCACCATAAAAGCATTGTTTTTCATCGCTGCCCGGCGTAGGCTGGCAACGGATGATGAAGACATTCGCCGAAATGAATTTTCCGGGTCGCCTGATCGCCGTTGAGGGCCTCGACGGCTCGGGCAAGACCACCCAGCTTTACTTGCTCAAGCGCTGGCTTGAGGCGCAGAATCTCCGGGTGTTTCATAGTGAATGGAATTCCTCGGAGCTGGTCAAATCCGCCACCAGCCGGGGAAAAAAGAGTGAACTCCTCACCCCCACCACCTTCAGCCTGATTCACGCGACGGATTTTGCGGATCGCTATGAGCGCCAGTTGGTGCCGCTGTTGCGCGCCGGTTACCTGGTCTTGTGCGACCGGTATGCGTTCACCGCGTTTGCCCGGGATACGGTGCGCGGCTGCCCCGCCGAATGGGTGCGCGGAATCTATAGCTTCGCCTGCCAGCCGGACATCACCTTCTTTTTCCGGGCCAATTTGGACGTGTCGTTGCAGCGGATTCTGGATGGCCGCCCGCAATTGAAATATTTTGAGGCGGGCATGGACCTGCATCTTTCCAACGATCCGCAGGAGAGCTTCAAGATTTTCCAGGGGCGCTTGCTCGAACGCTATCTGGCGATGAGTTCCGAGTACCAATTCACCGTGATTGACGCCAACCAGGCCATTGAAACGCAGCAATCCCTGGTGCGTCGGCTGGTGGCCGCCCGAATCAACCTGGCGGACTATCCGCGCGTGCGCGCCACCCCCCAGAACCCCACTATTCCCGCCGCTGTATGAAAGCCAAAAACAAGCCTCGAACCACACCAGGAACCCCGCCGCCGGCCATCCAGGTGCCGCGTCCCACCCGTAAACGCTTTTACGGGCATGGGTTGCCGGGCGTCAACGTGGAACAACTGTTGGGGCGGCTGATTGTGGTGGAGGGAGCGGATGGCTCGGGGCGTTCCACGCAAATCCGCAAGCTGGTGGATTGGCTTGAAGGGACGGGACACGCCACCGCCCAGGTGGGGTTGAAACGTTCCACCCTTGTCAGCGAGGAACTGGACCAAGCCAAACGCGGCAATATTCTGAGCCGCACCACGTTCAGCCTGTTCTACGCGACGGATTTTGCGGACCAACTCGAAAACTCAATCATCCCGGCGCTCAAGGCCGGGTTCATTGTGCTGGCGGATCGTTATATTTACACGCTGATGGCGCGGGACCTGGTGCGCGGGCTGGACCCGGAATGGGTGGAAAACCTGTATGGCATGGCGCTGATTCCCGACGTGGTGTTTTATGTCGAGGTCTCGCCGGAAAACCTGGTGCAACGCAATTTCGCCAAGGATTACACGCTGGATTATTGGGAAAGCGGCATGGACATGGGCCTTTCCCGAGATATGTTCGACAGTTTTCTCAAATACCAGGGGCTGGTGGCCGAGCAGTTCCGCCAATTGCAAAAAACGTACGGTTTCACCATCCTGGATGGCAACCGGCCCGCCGAGGAAATTTATGCGGAATTACAATCCAACATGGAAACGGTGCTCCGTGGCAAAGGTCCGGCTGCCTGAGACGTACCCGAACTGCCCCCCAACCAACCAGTAATCATCAAACCTCAAATCTCGAAAGGCGCGCTATGGCTGATAATGTCAAACCTGAATATCTCATCGGAGTGGATCTGGGCGGCACCAAAATCATGGCCGGGGTGTTTACCCCAAGCCTGAACTGTATCAGCACCACCAAGATCAGCACCAAGGCCCAGCGCGGACCGGAGTCCGTGATTGAGCGCATTGCCCGGTGTGTGCGTGATGCCGTGGATGAATGCGATCTGGACCTGAAACAGGTTCGCGCGGTGGGGGTGGGTGCGCCTGGGTCCGTTAATCCCGAGGCGGGCAAGGTGATTTTCTCGCCAAACCTGCCCGGCTGGAAGGAGGTGGCACTTAAAAAGGAGCTGGAAAAACATTTAGGATTGCCCGTGTTTGTGGAGAACGATTGCAACGTATGCACGCTGGGCGTGTATGAGTACGAGTTGAAAGCCAAACCCAAAAGCATGATCGGCATTTTTCTCGGCACGGGTATCGGGGGGGGGATCGTCCTGGATGGAAAAATGTTTTCCGGTTTCAACCGCACGGCGGGGGAGTTGGGCCACATGGTGTTGGAGATCAACGGGCCAAAATGCTCCTGTGGCAACAAGGGCTGTTTTGAGGCGCTGGCCAGCCGGGGAGCCATTTTCAAAAGAATCCAGGCCGCCGTAAAGGACGGCCAGAAAACCCTGCTGACAGAAATGCTGGGAGATGAATTGGAGGACTTGCGGAGTGGCGACCTGCGCAAAGCGATCCGGCGCGGGGATAAGTTTGTGGAACAAGTGATCGAGGAAGCCGCCGAGTACACGGGCATTGCCGTAGCCAACCTGATCAACCTGATCAATCCCGAAGTGATCGTGCTGGGCGGGGGCGTGATTGACGCGCTGGAAGACGAAATGATGGCCATCATTGTGGAAACCGCCCACGAATATGCGCTCACGGGAACCGACGCTGGCATTGAGATTATCCCCTCCAAATTGGGTGACGACGCTGGCATTACCGGCGCGGCGGTGCTGGCCCGGCGCGAGTTCAAGGCGACGCAATAAACATGGACCCCGCCCGCAACCGGGCTGAAGTGTGCTCCTCAGCTCCAGTGAACACGCCGCATGAATTTGCCGGACGAATGGACACCGCGAGCCCGGCTGGACCGCGTCGCGCCGTGGTGGATATTGGCACCAATTCGGTCAAGCTGCTGGTGGTGGAACTGGGGCCCGAGGGGCCGATGCCAATTCTGGAACAGAGCCGGCAAACCCGGTTGGGCGAAGGTTTCTATGCGGCACATCGGTTGCAACCCGGCCCCATCGCTCTGACCGCCACCGCAGTGGCCGAGTTTGCCGCCTTGGCGCGCACACATGGCGCGCCCGGCATCCGCGTCATCGCCACCAGTGCTGCGCGAGACGCGCGAAATCAAGAAGAGCTATTGCAGGCCATCACGCTTGCCTCCGGTTTAAAGGTGGAAATCATTTCGGGCGATCAGGAAGCGGAGTGGGCCTTTCAAGGAGTGACCAGTTCCCCCCTCCTGGCGGGACAACGGCTCTTGATTCTGGATTTGGGCGGCGGCAGCGCGGAATTTATTTTGGGGGAACACGGTCACCGTCAGTTCAGTCGTAGTTACCAATTGGGCTGCGTGCGATTGCTGGAACGGCTGGCACCACCCGACGCACCGACACCCGCTGATTTGGCGCAATGCCGTGATTATGTGTACCAGTTTTTGGCAACGCATGTGAGTGCCGATCTGCGGTCGCTCTGGTCAAGCCAAGCCACGGCACCCTTGCTGGTGGGCACCGGCGGCACGGTCACCATCCTTGGGCGGCTGGAAAACCGGATGACGGATTTTGACCGTACACGCCTTGAAACCACCGAGCTTACGGTGGATTCCGTGCGCAATTGGGTGGACCGGCTATGGTCGCTGCCCCTGATGGATCGGCGTCGGCTGACCGGGCTGCCGGCCAATCGTGCCGATGTCATCCTGATGGGCAGCGTGGTGTACGAACAGGTCATGGAAACCTTTCATTTGCCCGCCTTGCGGCTCAGCACCCGCGGGCTGCGCTTCGCCGCTGCCATGGCAGGAGTGTGAGTTTGAATTGTCAACCGTCCTTTCAATCCAGGCATAACAAAACCTCCGCCAGATCGGAAGATCGCGGCGGAGGTGAGTTGGTTTTGATAATTATTTCCGGTACTTCCGGTGCGGGGGGAACGATGACAACCTGTGCTTGGGCGGGCACGGCGGGCGCGGCGGGAACATAGACAAAACTCGGCGTCGCCACGTTGACGGATGGCCCCAGCACCAGCGCCTGCGGATTCGCGGGGGCTTGCATTAGCCAGTTGTACTTGACGAGACTTGGAGCGCGGGAATACCCCACCCCGAAATGTTCTCCCCCGCGATTGACCGTCGGATCAGTGAAGGCGTGGCCACCCGTGGGCCCCAGCGGATGCAACGGGTCCTGCGGATTGGTCCAGGAACCGGCGGCAAAGCTGCCATCCGGGTTCTTCTTGGGTTCGTAGCGGACATACACCTTGGAATGCGCCGGGTCCGTTTTGTCCTCGGTGATTTTGGGGACGCCGTAATGGTTGTAGTCGTACGTATAGGTGATATCGGTGCTGTGAATATCATCCAGTTCAATGCAGAAACCGTAATTGGTATGCCCGGTGTCATTGACCACATCGAAATTATTCAGGGAACCATACGCGACCGCATGGGCGGCGACCGGCATGACCAGCAAGGATAATGACAGAAAAAGTTGTTTCATATTTGAACGTTTAGTTTCTGATTTGAATGGTGGATCATTTAACCGATAAACATTTGCTACATGACACCGCTCCTCAAATCATCACGGATTAATGTAGCACTGAATTGTCAGGGGGCAAATAGCGACAGACTGCAAGCAGTCGGGCAGTCATTTGAAGGACGCAATCATGCCCAAACGATGTTGGCCAGCATGGGCGTCCATTCGGAAATACCGTAATCCGCAGAAAGACCTTTTGCAGAAAAATTTCCGGGTGAAAAATATGAAAGCAGGGAAAATTTTGGAGTCCCGACTTCAGCCGGCGGGAGCGGAAGTTACCTGGTGAAATGGGACAAGCATTTGCCGGATGGCCTCGCTCATCCGGCGGGGCCGTTCATCCAACCCGGCGCAGACATGCAGGCTTTCGGCCTCCAGAATCAGCCGGTCCGATTGGTTCACGATCCGATAGCCGAATTCCACCCGCAACCGGCTGAGATCGCGCAGCCACACTTCCACGCGCAACCCATCGTCATAACGGGCCGGGGCCTTGTAACGGAGGCGGCATTCGATGACGGGAAAGGCGAACCCCTCCGCCTGCAACTGCGACAGGGACAGCCCGCCCTGGCGAAAGAGTTCCCCCCGCGCGGCCTCAAGGATATCCAGGTAGCGCGCGTAATAGACATGATTCCCCACGGTACAATCCCCGTAAGTCACGCGATATTGATAAGTAAAAATGCCGTTCGCCATGCCGTCACCCTGCCGCAAAACTCCCGGGCTGTCATGCTTTTTCACTCGCGCTTAGCGGTGCCACAGGCTGCCTCAAGCTCGGTTTGGTTCAAGCTGGAAGCGGCGGTTCGGAGGTTCCCATGGCCGCGGAATTACCCGAAAGAAAGTGAAGCGATTAAGCTGATTCCCTCAGCCGGATAATGAAAATCCTCTCCCCGAGGGAGAGGAAACAGGTGAGGGGGTACGGAACCACAGACCCTGCCCACCTCGTATTTTTCGTAACACCCCAATGCGCTTGATGCAGCCCTGGCGGTGCCAGCCGGCCCAAGGTAAGGGAGAGAAGAAAACTAGTACAAAACTAGTACGCCGTTTAAATTTTGGACGTTAGTAATTGTTTGGTTTTTGTGTTGAAAATGACTCTAACACACAAATCGTTTACCACGGATGCCACGGATGAGGGTAAAGGCTTGCCCGCGAATGAACACGAATGGAAAGACGCAAAACCTTTGCAGGAACCTTCCAAGGCATAACAATGGCAGGTAAAAGATGCCAAGCAGGGGATAGAAGCTGGGAGCGGGAAGCGCGGTGTTGCAAATCCGAAGACCGAAAAGCGAGGTCCGAAAGAAATCCGAACCTCGCAAATTGAGAAACGGGGGGACTTTACACGGTCAGTTCCATGCCTTCGGCGCAGGCGAAGCATTCCATGGTTTTACCGGATTCAGCAATCCATTGGCGACAGCGTTCCACTTGGCGGTCCAGATCCACATCCTCCCGGTCCGGGTCATGATGAAACAGGCCGAGTCGTTTCACCCCGGCTTCGAGGGCGATTTTTACCACGGCCTGATAGGTGGAGTGACCCCAACCCCGGGTTTTTCGGTACTCCGCCTCGGTGTACTGGGCGTCATGGAATAATAAGTCCGCCCCCGCAATGAAACGCACGAATTCCTCCCGGCTCGGTCCTCCCTCATGGTGAAACCCGATCTCGTTATCCGGCACGAACACAAAGCTGCGATCCGCCTCCATGAGTTTAAACCCATAGCCGCCATTGGGATGACTGAGCGGGATGGAACCACAGCATAATTGGCCGTCGGTGTGAGTGGGGTTACCGGAGCATTTTGTTGAACCGCAATGGCAACCATAACGAATGTTGGCTTTCAATTGGGCAAAGGCGATGGGAAAATACGGTGGTTCCATCTGATGCGCCAAAAACTGCCGGATGGATTGCTGCGTGGCCGGGCCCCCGCAAATGGCGATCTCAAAATCAGGTGAATAGGCCGGACCAAAAAAGGGAAATCCTTGAAGATGGTCCCAATGCGCATGGGAAAACAAAAAAGTGATTTTATGCGGCCCTTTTTCTCGGAGGAGATGTTTTCCAAGATTGCGCACCCCGGTGCCGGCATCCAGAATGATCCTATTCCGCCCCCTGTCCCGCACTTCCACGCACGTGGTATTGCCGCCATAGCGGTCCACTTTCGGACCGGACACGGGCAACGAGCCCCGGCATCCCCAAATCTTGATTCGCATAAAGGTTGCCTATGTCAGATGGCCTCAAAAGTCAAGCTGCAAACATTCTTGAAATATTTATCAAAGGAGATTAACCATTGCAAGAATCACTTTTTTCGTTTTATCCATCGCCGCTTGGCTGCGCTCCAAACCATGTGCCACACTGGAACGCATTTGCCCTCAATGCCGGATTCGCAGGATGCGTGATATCCCCTGGCGGTGTTGCGCCACCCAGTGATAAGACCGCTCCGCGAGCCACATCGTGCCGGGCACCCATAATAGCAAGGCGGGCAAGGAGGTCAACGGGCAGCGAAGCGCAATAAACCGCACCGCCCGCGCGGAGCGGTTCACGACTCCGCTAACGGAAACGCAATGCATGGCCTGGGTCAATGCCGGTTCAGACAACTTCACGCAACATGGATCGGACGCGGCTTGCTGCCAGGGGATGCAGGCAAAGCGGTCAAACCAATCCAACGCACGCAGC
Organism: Verrucomicrobiota bacterium; assembly: GCA_037139415.1. Classification (NCBI taxonomy): domain Bacteria; kingdom Pseudomonadati; phylum Verrucomicrobiota; species Verrucomicrobiota bacterium. The sequence continues at coordinate 41,383 of JBAXGN010000017.1, forward strand.
AGGCGGATGGAACCCCGGCAAAAGCCGCAGTCGCCATCGTAAATCACCCAATGTCTTTGCCGTGGCATTTTAGGTACGCGCCACTTGGAAAGTGGTTGGCAAAGCCAGAGCGGGTTTTGAACATGGTCTCTCTTCCAGACAATACGCCATGGCTGCCTTGAGATTTCGGAATTCGGAATAATCCGTCTCCTTAACTCGACGGCTACGAGCGGGAGCGAGGGAGCAATGCGGCCGCAGGTTCGCGCGCATATTCACGAGGGATTGGCATTCTCATCCGTCCCAAACACTGGCAGTCCCACTTTCCAGCGAATGGCCACCAGGCGCAGGACCAGCACGATGCTGATGCCGATGAGCGCGTTCGACGGGTTGAGCGGAAAGAGGGTTACCAAGCCGACAAACACGGCCGCCCCAGCGAGGGAGGCCGTAGCATACAGGTAAATCTGCGGGCGAAACACCAGGGGGATTTCCCCCGTGAGCACATCGCGCAACATGCCGCCCACCACGCCGGTGATTACGCCCAAGGCGATCGCGCTGGCGGGGGACACTTGGAAATTCAACGCCTTTTCCGCGCCTACGATGGTGAACAGTGCCAGGGAAAACGCGTCGGCCAGCACCAGAAGGTTGCGCCGTGATTCAAAAATTTGGGCCAGGAAAAAGGTGACTAGCGCCGTCGTGGCGGCATTGAGGAGATAGCTGGCATGCCGAATCCAAGTCACTGGGACATCTCCCAGCATCAAATCCCGCACTGTGCCGCCACCGAAGGCCGTCACCAGCGCCAGCACCAGCACGCCAAACATATCCACCTGTTTGCCACGCGCCGCCAGCACGCCGGTGATGGCGGCCACCGCGACGGCGAAATGCTCAAGAAGAAATTGCAGTTTCATGAGACCGCAGTGATCATAAACCGAAATCCTTGGGTGCCTGGCTGGTGACTGGCCGGGTAAATTTTTCGCCGTACTTGGTGAAGCCGGGAATGAACCCGCCTTGCGACAGGAAGAACTGGCCGTTCTCCACCCCCATGAAGCGATCCAGGCGGTCTTCCTTGCCGGTGGCGTCATGGCTGAATTTGGCCTCGGTGATCTCAGTCCATTGGCCTTCCGCCGTGCGAATCCATTGGTTGCCGTAAAGCACCTTGCGGTGCAAGTGCCCATTGCTGCCGCCAAAGTTTTCACTGAAACTGTAGAGCCCGTGCAGGTACCCGCCATCCTTCGGCGTTTTCCAACTGGAAATCAGCAGCCACGCTTTTTTATCCGGATGAAAATAATATCCGGCGAAGACGGTGTGCGTGGCATCCACCGGTTTAGCGGTGACGATGAAGCGCTGTTTCTCGCCGGTTTTCCAGAGATACGTCAGATGGCTGTGGCCGCCGGTCCCCTCGTTGCCAAAGTCCCCGGTGGAGACTCCTTCGCCCTTGGCAACCAGCCGCACGCGATCTTCATCGCCCACTTTTTTCCGGTCCACCGCTTCGCCGCCACTGTCCCATACGCTGAAGATGATCCGCCGTTCGGTGGCGCTGTTGATCTGCATGCCAAAGTATCCGCGATGCCAGCCGCACGCCTCATAATATGTCCAGAGCGGTTCCTCAACGCCGGTCATTTCACAATAGAATGCCGCTACTTTGGTCTCCTTGGGTACCGGGTAGGCCAGGTGGACCGAGGCGGCATTGCGGCGCGGCTTGAGGTTGAAGTGCGCGTCCCGGATCGCCGGGCCATCCAGCACCAAAGCCGCCAAGTCCCCGGCGGGTTGGCCCGGCGCATTGAGCGATTCCAGTTTGAAGCATTGGTAACCCGCCTGTTTGATTTGGACGGTGCCGAATTTGGCCTGAACAACGGTGTCCCCCTGGCCATTCACAGTGGCCTCATGCGCCTGTCCCGCCACGGTCAGGCGCAATTTGGAAAGTTTGCCTGCCGCCAGCCGCAGGGACAACGCGCATTGCAATTCACCAGTGGATTTCAGCTCGCCATACCACAGCACGCTGAGCGCGGGATTGGTCCAGCCGGAAATTCCCGCTTTGGCGGAGACGCGCGCGCCATCCGCGATGGGGTCCAGATAGGCGGTAAACGCGGGCACTTGCAGCTCAGCGCGGGCAATCCCCGCAAGCAAACCAAGGCTGGCACATACTGCCGGGAGGGCGGTGGCGAATTTTATGCGTTTCCGTTTCATACTGTTATTCAATTTCCAAGAAACCTAGCCGAACCAGCGCAATAAATCCAGCACAATGGTTTGCGCGAAAACCCGCTTGTAGCGCCGGCTCTACCCTAGAATGATGGAGATTCCGACACCAGCAAATACCAGTCCGAAAAAGCCTAAGAACGCCGCTGGCAACCAGAGCGTGGAAAATGCCCTCAATTCGACGTGATCGGGATTGGCGGGATCCACGAGCACCTTGACCTCTGCCCCAACCCGATACCCCTTGCGATTTGACCCGGTGGAGGCGGCGAACACAATGGTGCGGCCATCGCGCGCGGTGAACGCGACCTGCGGATGATAATAGCACTTGCCGGACTGCGCCGACTCTTGGTAGCCGACGATGCGACCGGGAGCCGAGCCCCAATCGCGCAGGCGCCGCAATGACTGGTGGCTGATTAGCGCTGCCAGAAACAAGAACAGCAATCCGCCCAACGTGAACACTATGCCAACGACGATTTCCACACCCGAGCGATACCACCAACGCTGGCGGAGCGCAACGGCCAAAACACGCACAGGGACGCCGTGAATTCTACTTTGCTTCCGCCGGCGGCAGAGGGCGATGCGCTAAAAATGATCCTATCAATTTTGTAACGTTTTCGGGCATTCAGGCGTCTAAGTTGGCAACTTGATATGGGATTGAAAGTCGTACAGCGTGGAGTGTGCGTGTTTTGCATGGCAAAACACGGTCGGTTTATTGAATGAGTGTCGCCCGCCAAACTGACGGAGCAGCCGCGCTGGTTGCTCCGGCAACGGTCCCCGAGCTGTTGCGTCCGGAATTGTTGCACGAACTCTTCGAGGAAACCGCCCGTACCTATCCCGGGCGCATGGCCCTGATGTGCCGTGACGAGCGGATGACGTATGGGGAACTGGATGCCAAAGCCAACCAATTGGCGCACTTTCTGCGCTCCCGGAACATTGGCCGCGGTGCGTTGGTCGGTTTGCTGCTCCCCCGGTCCATGGATGTTTTCCCGGGGCTGTTGGCCATCTTAAAAGCCGGGGCCGCGTATGTGCCGCTTGATCCGGACTATCCGGCGGATCGTGTTCAATACATCCTGGCCGATTGTGCGGTAGCCGCCATTATCACCGTATCCGCGCTGAAGGAAAAGCTGGGGCCACTGGCGGATCGCGCCGTATGCTTGGATACAGACGGGAAAGATTTTAACCCGCAGCCGGCGACCCGGCTGGAGCGCGATGACCGCAGCGCCACGCCGGAAGACGTGTGCTACGTCATCTACACCTCGGGCTCCACTGGGCGGCCTAAAGGCGTGCAGATCGAGCATCGCAGCGCGTGCCACCTGGTACGCGCCGAAGGCATGATTTTCCACGTCCGCCCGGAGGACCGGGTTTATCAAGGGTTCTCGATCGCATTCGACGCCTCCGTGGAGGAAGTATGGCTGGCCTTTTATTCGGGAGCGACGCTGGTGGTGGGCACCCGGGACATGACTTTTTCCGGTCCCGCCCTGTCGCAAAAACTGACGGAGGCCGGGGTGACGGTTTTCTCAACCGTACCAACCCAGTTGGCGATGATGGTGGAAGAGGTGCCCACGGTGCGACTCCTGATCGTGGGTGGTGAGGCGTGTCCGGCGGATTTGGTGCGGCGTTGGGCGCGCACCGGGCGTCGGATGGTGAACACCTACGGCCCCACCGAGGCAACGGTCATTGCCACTTGGGGCGACGTGCGACCGGACGAACCGGTCACCATCGGGCGGGCGGTGCCAAATTATCACCTGGTGGTGCTCAACGAGCAACTTCAGCCAGTATCGGATGGGCAGACGGGAGAACTGTGCATTGGCGGCATCGGGTTGGCGCGCGGATACATCGGGCGCGCGGACTTGACGGCTGAAAAATTCATTCCCAACCCGGTGCCGTCTGGGCCATCCCGGTTGTACCGGACCGGTGACTTGGTGCGGCGGTTGCCCAGCGGTGACTTTGAGTTTTTGGGCCGGATTGATTCCCAGGTGAAACTGCGCGGCTACCGGATTGAACTTTCGGAAATTGAATCCGTGCTGCTGACGTGTCCGGGCGTTCAGGCGGCGGCAGTGACCGTGCGCGAGGATGTGCCCGGAGTGCCACAATTGGTGGGCTACATTGTCTCCAACCAGCAACCGCCGCCGGCCGAGGCAGACTTGAAGCGGGCGTTGAAAACGCGCCTCGCTGCGTATATGGTGCCGGCCTGCATCGAAACGCTCGACCGGTTGCCGATGTTGCCCAGCGGCAAGGTGGACCGCAAATCCCTGCCCGCGCCGCGCCCCCGGCAGGCGGAAATAGAAGCGGGCTTCGTGGCGCCGCGCAACCCGCTCGAAGAAAAGCTGGCGCGCGTTTGGGAGGAATTTTTCCGGCCCATGAAAATCAGTGTCACGGCCGACTTTTTCCACGATCTGGGCGGCCACTCTCTGCTGGCGGCCCAGGTGGTCAGCGAGTTGCGGCAGGCGGCGGAATTTCGCACGCTTTCCATTCTCGATTTGTACCAGCAGCCAACGATTGAAAAATTGGCGGCGCACCTGGCGCAAACCGGCAGCCCGACCGGGACGTCCGCAACGACGGGGAAATCGGAGCCGAAGACTCGCGTCCCGCGCATCCCCAAGCTGCGCCATTTCCTGTGCGGCACCGCGCAATTTTTCAGCTTTTACCTGGTGCTGGCGATTTTCTCGATGCAGTGGGTGGCCCCCTACTTCACCTATGCCTGGATGAATGAACAGGGCTATGAGCGCTGGCAATCCATCTTGGGGGCATTCACCGCGCTGGTGGCGCTCTATCCGGGGTTGCTGCTGCTGGCAATTCTGGTCAAGTGGCTGGTCATCGGCAAAATTCGTCCCGGGGAATACCCGCTCTGGGGAGGGTACTATTTCCGGTTCTGGTTTGTGAACACCATCCAATCCTCCGTGCCGGTGAATTACCTGGAGGGAACGCCACTACTGAATTTGTACTATCGCCTCATGGGCGCGCGGATCGGACGGAATGTCCACCTGGCCTCGCCCTGTTTTGTTTGTCATGACTTGGTGGAGGTGGGCGATGACACCAGCGTGGGCACCGAGGCCTCATTCAGCGGACATCACATCGAAAACGGTAAACTGGTCATCGGCAAGGTGCGCCTCGGACGCGATTGTTTTGTGGGTACCCGGGCTTTGGCGCGGGAGAACACCGTGCTGGAAGATGGCGCCGCGCTGGAGGACCTTTCGCTGTTGCCGTCCGGCATGACGATTCCCGCCGGCGAACGGTGGGCCGGATCGCCCGCCCGCAAGGTGGCGGCAGATCGCCCGGCGCAAAACCGCGACACGCCGCAGGTTGGACCGCTGAAGCGCGCAGCGTTTGTGGGGCTGCATTTGCTGGGTGTCGTGCTGTTCCCGGCCTGCGTGCTGGCGGCCGTCCTACCCGGCATGATTGTCATGAACACCCTGAATTATAATGATAATTATGCGTGGTATCTGATGGTCGCGCCAATTATCGCGCTCTCGTTTGTGGTGCTGCTCGCGCTGGAAATCGCCGCCGTGAAATGGCTGTTGCTCGGGCGCGTGAAGCCGGGCCGCTACCCGGTGCATAGCTGGTTCTATGTGCGCAAATGGTTTGTGGATCAATTGCTCGAGCTGAGCCTGGATTTTCTCGGGCCATTGTATGCCTCGATTTACCTGGCACCCTGGTACAAGTTGATGGGCGCGAAACTGGGTGATCGTGCGGAGATTTCCACCGCGTCTTTTATCTCGCCAGACCTGCTGGAATTGGGGGAGGAAACGTTTATTGCCGATAGTGTCTCCCTCGGGGCGGCGCGGGTGGAACGGGATTACATCACGTTGGGTGTTAACCGGGTGGGCAAGCGCAGTTTCATTGGCAACAGCGCGCTGATGCCGCCGGGTACGCACGTGGGTGATAATTCACTGGTCGGCTGCCTCTCGATGCCGCCCGACAAACCGGAGGAGGCCGCCCGTGACGGGGCGACTTGGCTGGGCGTGCCACCCATCTTGCTGCCGCAACGCCAGACCAGTTCCTCGTTTTCCGCTGAAAACACGTTTCAGCCCAATGCCAGTTTGCGCGCGCAACGCGCGGCCATTGAGTTCATCCGCGTCATTCTGCCCGTGACGGGATTCGTCGCGCTCACCAGCCTGATGTTCACCGCGCTGGTGTGGCTGGAGCAGGATTATAATTTGTGGCAGATATTGCTGATTTTTCCGTTGATTTACGCGGCTTGCGGAGTGCTGGCCATCGGGTTGCTCACGGTGTTCAAATGGCTCCTGGTTGGACGCTACCGTCCCGGGGAACGTCCCTTATGGAATCATTTCGTCTGGCGCAACGAACTGCTCAACGCGGTGCATGATCACTGCGTGATCGCGTTTATCGCCTGCATTTTCCTGGGTACGCCGTTTATCTGCTGGTTCTTCCGCCTGCTCGGGGCAAACATTGGGCGGCGGGTGTACCTGGATACAACGGACATCACTGAATTTGATCTTGTCCGCATCGGCGACGAGGCTGAGATCAACGCGGATGCCACGCTGCAAACGCATCTCTTCGAGGATCGCGTGATGAAGATGTCGCACGTGGACATCGGTGAACAATGCACCGTGGGCAGCGCGACCCTGGTGCTGTACGACACGCGGATGGAGCCGGGCGCACAACTGAACGATTTATCGCTGCTCATGAAAGGCGAAACCCTGACCGCCGATACGTTCTGGGAGGGCATCCCCGCCCGGCCACCCGCCGGCAGGTAAAGAGGTTGAGCCCACTTTTCGTAGCCGTTGAGGCAAGGAAAAGGACAATTCCGAAATCTCCGGGCTGAGACAGTCACTGGGTGCAGCGCTAAACAGTATCGTTTCCCGGCGATTGTAAATGCAATTGACAATCGCCGGAAAGTATTTTAGCGTCCTAACATGATTCAACGGCATATCGCAGCTTACGTACGGAAAGTGGCCAAGGGGTATCCCGCCGTAGCCATTACGGGACCCCGCCAGGCAGGCAAGACCACCCTGGCGCGCGCCTTGTTTCCCGACCATCCTTATGTTTCCTTGGAAAATCTGGATGATCGGGAGTTCGCCTTGACCGATCCCCGCGGTTTTCTTGCCAAATATGAACAGGGGGCGATCTTTGACGAAATACAGCATTGCCCGGATTTATGTTCGTACCTGCAAGGCGTTCTGGATGCGCGGTCAACCCGGGGCCGGTTCATTCTCACCGGCTCGCAGCAGTTTGGGGTGATGTCGAGGATTACCCAGTCGCTGGCCGGTCGCGTTGCCCTGGTGCATTTGTTGCCATTTGCGTACGATGAGGTGTATGCCGCAGCGCCATCGCTCAACCAAGTGTTGTTTGCCGGTTTGTATCCGCCGGTTCATGACCGCCAGCTTGATCCAGGCGATTGGCTGGCTCACTACGTTCAAACATACGTCGAGCGTGATGTGCGCCAGTTGCTTGGGGTTCGTGATTTGAACACGTTCCAAAAGTTTGTCCGTTTGTGCGCCGGACGCACCGGTCAATTACTCAACCTTTCGCAGTTGGGCACCGATGCCGGCATCACCCACAATACCGCCAAGGCCTGGCTCTCCATCCTGGAGGCCAGTTACCTCGTGTTTCTCCTGCCACCTCATCACGCGAATTTCAACAAACGGCTGATCAAAAGCCCCAAGTTGTATTTTTACGATACCGGCTTGGCGGCTTATCTGCTAGGGATCCGTGAACCGGAACAGCTCGAGACGCATCCGCTGCGTGGAGCGCTCTTTGAAACCTGGGTGCAGGCTGAACTGCGCAAAATGCGCTTTAACCACGGGCACGCATCCGATTGGTATTTTTGGCGGGACCAAGAGGGATTAGAGGTGGACGCGCTTTTTGATCGCGGCGGCGACCTCATTCCGGTTGAAATCAAAACTGGAACGACCCTCAATGCGGATTTCTTCAAGGGTTTGACGGCCTGGATCAAGCTGGCCCAACCATCCAAGCCGCTAGCTTACTTGATATACGGCGGAACCGGCAACCAAGTGCGTCAAGGGATACAAGTTCTGGGCTGGAAGGATCTGAATCAAATCAACCCGCACCTGGCCAAATAATGAAGTTGTTGCCTATGGAACAGGTCCTGATGATTTGCACAAAAAGCTTTCGTTGAATTACTTATGTCGGCAACATGAAAATCCAGCGATGTCCACTGGGTTTTCATTAATCCTGATTTAAGTCCCAGTTCCCCTGTTGATTTGGGCGTTCGGCCTTTTCCTTACTTCAACAACCGCGCGACATCCCTGAACTTGGGGGCTTCCGACGTGCGCAGCAACTCGAAAAGAACAGTCTCGACGCAGGTGATGCCGGCACCGGCAGCACGCATGCGGTCCAGACCGATTTGACGATTCTCCGGAACACGGGAGGTTACGACGTCCGCCACAGTCTCCACCTGATACCCGGCCTGGAGCAAATCCAGCGCGGTCTGGTACACGCAGACATGCGCCTCGATGCCAGACAGCAGCACCTGGGTGCGGCCACTGGCCTTCAGCGCCAGCATGAATTCCGCGTTGCCACAGCCGCTAAAACTCATTTTGGCGATGGGCTTTTGGTTGGGCAGCAGCGCCGCGATTTCCGGCGCGGTCGGGCCCAGACCAGCGGGATTCTGCTCCAGCCAAAGGATGGGCACGTCGAGGAGTTGCAACCCTTTCACCAGAATTTGCAGGTTTTTGAACAGGGCGTCTTTCTGGTGCATGACCTGCGCCAGCTTGCCTTGAACATCAATGATCACCAATATGGATTTGTCAGTCGTCAACATACGCGGGTTTGGGTGTACGGTTTTTTGTGGTGAATCGCAAGCATGGAGGATTTTCGATCAGTGATCCTCCGGGAAAATAAAGTCCACTTGGGGAAAATCCGAAAGACGGCGCCGGTCGTTAGTGAGGTGTTTCCAACCGAGATGCTGGGCCTGCGCCCGGATCATATAATCCGGCAACACCAAGCTGCCTTTTTCCTTTCGCACGGGATTCCTCATGAAATGTTGGCCTGCAATCCATGCCGGAGGAAAGTCAAAGTCCACCCTGTGCATACCTAAAAGATCCTCATCCACCTGTTCCTGAGTGCGGCCACCAGCCGCCAGTTCCGCATAAGTAACAGAACTTACCGCTAGTTTTTCTTTGCCCGCCCAATAAACCAAACCATCACGACAGATGACATGGTCACGATGTTGTCTATCCAGCCAGGCAACGATTACGGAAGTATCCACCAAAATCATTCAAGTCCCCGGGTTTGTTTCAAGAGATCAGTTCCTGAAATCTTTCCGCTCCATGTTCCTGCCCGCGCGGCCAACCTCTGTTGCATGGAGTTCAGATTGTTTTTATTGGGAGCACGCCCGACCACCGCACACCCTTTATCCAATGACCAGACCAAGGTGGTGCCTGGCAACAAGTTCAGCTTATCCCGGATTTCTTGCGGGATGGTGGTCGTGCCTTTGGACGTTAACGTAGTCTCAATCATGTATATATCATACCATAATTATTCTTACGATCAACCGGTAAGAATTACTTTTGAATTATGTTCGCACCGCCACTTGACTGCGGCTCAACGCCGCACGAGGGTCTTGCGGGTTGCCGCTGCAAGGAACTGCCGCCGCTCCTCAGGGAGCGAGGAACCGAATTTGATGAGTTTTCCGTCGTTCAACTCAATGAGGATGTTTGTCTTGTCCTGTCGCCGCCCGGATCTATCGTACGAGGAGGCGTCTTCCATTCGCACCGCTTTGACTTCCCCGATTTTAAAGCGCCGGGACCAGCCAATCACGCTGAGACCGGTGAAGACCGCGCCTTCGTTTCCTTGGAGGCGTACTTCGGTGCGGCCCATCAGGCTGGAAAGGAACGCGCCAATCATGGCTGCGCCAATGACCATGAACGGTGTGAGAAAGAGCCAGAGAAACAGTGTCATGCCCACGGTCATGGGCCCACCGTTCATCTTGGGGATCGGAAACCAATCCGGGGCGGTAATACCGAGATGCTTCAGAGTGGCGCTGATGGCCAGCAGCACGAAGACGGACACAATCCCATTCCAGAAAAGCGAGATTCCCAGTGCTCCCAGCGCGGTGCCCAACGCCCGATGGGACGCCCCGATGATCTGCTGCATACCATCCTTCCGGTACCACGTCCCCGCTGGGGGATGCGCCATATCCACCTGCGGGTCAAAGCCCGGGTCGCACACCATCTCCGAGAGTGGGTGCGCCAGGTTGCAGGCACGGCAATAGGCGACATTTCGGGCGACATTCACATCCTCAGCCGGGATCGTCTGCCCGCATTGGGAACAGGTTGGTGTTGTCATGTTGAACTTGGAGTATTCAATTCCTCTTCGACGGCTTTGAACTCTTCCAGCGCTTCTTCCAAATCTTCGATGATCTCGGCCGCAAGCACAGCGGGCTTCGGCAAATTCTCCGTGTCCGCCAGGGTGTCGTCTTTGAGCCAGAAGATGTCGAGGTTGGCCTTATCACGAGCCATCAGGGTCTCGTAGGTGAAACGCTTGAACCGTTCGGATTCCACGCGTTTGGCGCGCTTGGTGGTTTGATAGCACTGGACGAAATCCTTAAGGTCTTCATCGGCAATCGGGTTCTGGCGCAGGGTGAAATTCTGATTGGTGCGCAGGTCATAGACCCATAGTTCCTTGGTCCACGGCGTTCTGGCGGCGGGTTTCTTGTCGAAAAACAGCACGTTGGCCTTTACGCCGGGGGAATACCAGATGCCAGTGGGCAGGCGCAGCAGGGTATGAACATCGCAGCGTTCCAGCAGGGCGCGGCGGATTTTTTCACCGGCCCCGGCCTCGAACAGCACGTTGTCCGGCACGACCACCGCCGCCGTGCCGCTATCGGTAAGCATCGAGCAGACGTTTTGCACAAAGTTGAGCTGCTTGTTGCTCGTCGTGGCCCAGAAATCCTGGCGTTCGTAGTAGATTTTTTCGGTCTCCCGCTTCCCGTCGTCGTTGATGACGGTGATGCTGCTTTTTTTGCCGAAGGGCGGATTCGTCAGCACCATGTCCACCGGGGCGGGCTTCTTGGCGAGGCTGTCGGCGGTCTCAACAATAGTGTTGTCGCTGCCACCCATGCCGTGCAGGTACAGGTTCATCGCGCAGAGGCGCGTGACGCTCGGCACAATGTCGGTGCCGCGGATGGCTTCCTCGTTCAGAAAGCGCTGGGCCTTGCGATCCAGACCGGGATTTGACTTTACCAGGTACTCATAGGCGGCCAAAAGGAAGCCGCCGGTGCCGCAGGCCGGATCGGCGATGCGCATCGTCGGCGCAGGGCGCATGACTTGCACAATGGCGCGGATGATGGGGCGCGGCGTGAAGTATTGGCCCGCGCCGCCGCGCACGTCCTCGGCGTTACGGGCGAGCAGGCCCTCGTAAATCTCGCCTTTCACATCCATGTCCAGCCCGGCCCAATTCTCCGAATCCATCAGGGAGATGAGCCGCTCCAGTTTGGCGGGGTCGGTGATCTTGTTCTGGGCTTTGGCAAAGATGATGCCGAGCAGTCCGGGCAGCTTTCCCAGCTCACGCAACGTGGCGGAATACTGGAGTTCCAACGGGTCGCCGGACTCTTTTTTGAGCGCGGCCCAGTTGTATTTCTTGGGGATAACATTCTCCAGGCCGAGCAACTCGCGCTCATGGGCCATCTTGAGAAAGAGCAGAAACGTGATCTGCTCGGTGTAATCCATGAACGCCAGCCCGTCGTCCTTGAGGACGTGGGCGTAATTCCAGACTTTTTGAACGAGGGCGGAGGCGGTTGCGGACATAAGCAATAATGGTTGGTGTAATCGAAATTATTTTTTGCGGCGTGCGCGGCCGGGGGCTTTGCTCCTGGCCGTGGTTTTGGGAACCGATGGCGGCAACAGCGCTTCCACTTGGTCGCGATCCCGTTCCAGAAACACCCGCAGTTGCTCCTCGGAAGGCAGCGCAGTCAGATAACGGGAGACAAAGAGCCGGTTGGCAATGCCTGCCGTGGCAAATTCCACCTCCACCCGGTCGCGGTCGCTGCACAGAATGATGCCCACCGGAGGATTATCTCCCGGTTCCATTCCATGCGCTTTCCACCAGTTTAAATAAAAGTTCATCTGGCCGGCGTCGCCATGTTGGAAGGCGCGAATTTTCAGGTCCAGCAGGACATGGCAGCGCAACCGCCGCTGGTAAAATACCAGGTCAATGTAATCGTGCTTGTTGCCCACCGTGATGCGCTTCTGGCGGGCCTCAAAACAAAAGCCGGTTCCCAATTCCAGCAGGAATGCCTGCAAATGATCCAGCAACGCCTTTTCCAAATCGGATTCCAGATACTCCATCCGCTGGGCCAGCCCGGTGAACTCCAACACATAAGGATCGCGAATCAAGTCTTCAATGGTCTCCTGCCGTTCCTGCCGATTTCCTCGGCGAATGACGGCCTCCTTGTTTTTCGACAACGCGGTGCGCTCGTACAACAGCGATCCAATCTGCCGCTGCAACTGGCGCTTGGACCAGTTACCCTTGAGGCACTCGTTTTCGTAAAACGCGCGCTTGAGCGGATCGTCGAGCCGGATGAGTTCCAGAATTTTGGTCCAAGAGAAGCGAAGCGCCAGATGCGGCGCGAGCGGTGTTATGCCGATCGGTTTGCCGATTTCCTCACCACTGGTGGGGAAATTGTCTTTGTGCCCGGACGCCACTATGGAAATAGATTCGGCAACTGCTGCTTGGCCCATTCGGCAACCAGTGGTTGGAAAATCTTCGAGCGCTTTGAATTCCTGATCGAAACCCAATTTCCTCACCACCGGTGAGGAAATTATCGAGCCGATCTGTGGATAGATCAGATAGAATTGCCGTGTTCGCTCAAGCATCTGCACGCTCAATCCGGTGAGACCTCTCTTCCGTAGGTCTCCCGCGAGCCGCTGGAGCAGTTTCGTCCCATACTTCGCCCGGTCCTCTCCCTGCTGCTCGAACTCCACAATATACGCGCCAACCAGCCAGTTGCGAATCACCAGGGCCTGGTTGACGGCCGTCACCGCGCGCCGTTGCAATTGCTGGCTGGCCGAATCAATCGCTTTGATCAGGTGGGTGTATTTCATGACATGGCATCCCGTTCGCAAATTTTGTTCGCCGACATATTGCACCCAGAAACCATTTTGAGGAAGTGCAGAAACGCGATCTGCTCGGCGCAATCCATGAACGCCAGCCCGTCGTCCTTGAGGACGTGGGCGTAGTTCCAGACTTTTTGAACGAGAGCCGAGGCTATTTGTTGATTGCTGCTCATGGATTTGAATTCAAAAAATCTTCAAGCCAATCCCGTTTTATTTGGTGGCCTGCTTCTGTCTTGTAAATCTCGGCACGCGCGTATGCCAAGGAAGCTGCTGAATACTCAGTGTCTTTGTGGATCGCTCGAAGGAGTTCTTTTTGCTCTTCCTTGTAAAGGACACGCATTGTCGGGTCGGCAATTCTAGGCCTAAGGCGCTCCATATTTTGAACGAGTCGTTGAATCCGTCCAGCCAGAGGGCGACGGTCGTCAACCAGCTCCTTGCAGTGAAGATGATAGACCTCAATTGTAGTCGCTGCCCGATCATGCTCAGGTGTGCCTGCTGGCTTCGCGGGGGTTGGATGTCCGTCAGGCCTAAAAGTCAGAAGCTTCCAGTCGTCCGGATCAATCGGGTCGAGCAATTCAACTTCTTCCTGCTCGTAATCGTCTGTCTCCAACCGCGCCCGAAAGCTTCCGGGGCGAAGTGGGAAGTGATCCCACTTTCCACCACTGGTCTTGCTGACTTTGTCATTGCGGCGTTGGTTGCACCATTGACTCGAAAGTCGGTAGTTTCGCCAATTGAACGCGAGCCACCAATACCCCTCGTGGTCGGGGTCTTCCTGCACACGGTTTTTCGGACGAAAGTGATCCACGTTCTTGTCTGAAGCCGGATTTTTGCTCTCGGAATACCAGCATTTCTCGTTGCGGAGAGCTTTCAAATGAACTGCCAAATCTCCCCAAATCTTTGGGCGACCCGTCGCGTTGGCAAATCCCGCAGAGATGGCATCTTTTCGTGCCTTGGCAATTCCGGCGGCGTTCTTGCCGGCGGCCCTTGCCGCAGCTTCCGCTAGCTGAATCTCAGTTCGCAGGTCATTTAGCGCTGCGTCGGCACGCGCTTGCCAGCCGTTTGGCAACTGAAGTTGGTCAATGTCAATGTAACGCATGCGCTTCGACCTCCTTCTCAACTTCAGCGACTGCCTCGGCCAGAACCTCCTTGGCAATGCGGTCAATTTCCTCGGTGTCCTTCTTGGTTAAAACTTCCTTCCCAGCCATTTGCTCCGCATACCGCCTACCCCACGCCCGGACGAAGGCGGCGTAGTATGGATCGCTGAAAGCTTTCGAGAAACCGGCCTCCACCAATCGCTTGTCGATTTCCTCCAACATTTTCTTTTCTGGGCCGGACAGCTCCGTTTCTTTGGCAATCAAACGGACTCGGTTGTCGAGGTCAGCGAGAGTTTCAGGGTCAAGGTCGCTTCGGAAGCCAAACATCTCGCTCGTCAATATTCCAGTGAAGCCAAGTCCCTTCGGATTAACCGAGGCCTGCTCCCAGTGGCACACGAGAGTTTCCTGGTCGCGTTTGAGAAGATGAACTTGGTCTTTGAGCAAGCTCGCGATCACGAGCGGGTCGTGTGTCGCCATCAGAAGCTGACTTGTCTGCTGCTCAGGCGACGGGTTACTGTCATCGCTTACGACTGAGGCCAAGTCCTTGAGGTATTCAACGCTCCAGTGCGGGTTCAAGTGCGTGTCCGGCTCGTCCAGCAGAATGAGGGATTGATGCGACTTCGTGAACCGCATCAGGCCAAGGACCATGAGCAACTGCTGTTCGCCTTCGCTCAATTCCCGAAAAGTGATGGGAATATCTTGATTATCGGCGGATTTGACGCGCACCTGAATCTTCACATCGTGAATTAGTTCACTGAAGTCAGTACTTTCCAGCGCGAGGAAGAACGAGCGCGCATCGGCATACTCCGCAGCGAACTCGTGCAAACTCTTCAGGTCGGGCAAGAAAAAATAATAAAGTTCCTCGCTTGGCAGCCGGTAGCCATCGCTGACCTTCTGCTTCAACACCATCGGCGCGACAGCGTAGCGCTTCAGCTTCTCCATCACCCGCCGCATGATCCCGGTTGCACCCCAAAAGTCTTCTGGTTTGCCTTTTGCCCAGCGCGGTTTGCGGATCACGAAAAGCGCCGACTCAAAGCCAACAATCCGCAGTCGTTCTTCCAAGAAACGCCATATCTTTGGGTCTTCCTTATAGGAGAAGGCCAACAGCACATATTTCGCGTGGTGTGTCTCGGCGCAAAAGAAGCGCCTTTGTTCTAGCAACCACGCGAGCGTCTTTGGGTCATCCGAACTTGCCGTTCGCAACCGATCATAGTGGTCACGTTTCATCGGCAAGAAATGTTCCGCCAGACGATTCGTCGGACCGGAGTAATAGCCGAATACGAACTTCGGCAGCAAAATGTTTTCCCGTTTGACGGGCCTGAAAGCCTCGCCTTTGAACCCAGTCGGAAACTTTGCTTGGTGCACTTCAGGTCGTTTCATGGCCTGGGGATTCCAGTCCACCTTCACGATGTGACCTTCAATTTCATACTCCAGGCGATAGCCAGCCATCGGCTCGTCGGTCCAATTGTTCTTCTCCCACCAGTAGTGCAGGTCGCGGAAGATGATGACGAGCGATTCAAACAGGTTGGATTTTCCCGTCCCGTTCCAGCCAAGAACAATGTCCAGCCCGTGCGCTGAATTGAAATCGATTTTGTAGTTTTTGAGATTCTTGAAATCCTCAAGCCAAAGACTCACAAGGCGAAATCGCCCCGGCTTCTGTTTGGTCTGCTTCGGCTGGACAGCGGAAACCTTCGACACAGCTTTCCCGCCTTTGGAGGCTGCCTTGAAAACCTCTACGATGTCGCGCGCCGTCCGCAGCAACCCGTAGAAACTCACCACTTGGTCGAGCGCAAAGCCGGCAGCTTGGAACAACTTTTTAGCGTCAGGCGTTTTCCCGATTTTCTGCCACGCCTTCTGCAAAGCATCGTTTGTTGGAACGGATTGGTTCATATCGGAGGTCTCCTTCGTTCGTTTGGATGTGGTTTTGCCACGGGCCTTCCTAGCTTGCTTTTGTACCTCGGTGTCGGCGATTCGTGCGGCACGGATGCAGTCGAGAAGTGTTGAAGCGGGTTCATCTTTTGAGTTTTGCGGAACGAGCTTGCCGGTGAAGGCTTCCCGCAAGAGCGATTGGCGCGTTGCGCGTGCGCGGTCAAGCTGGCGGTTGAGCGTGGTGGCCAATCGGTTAGCAGCGGCGAGACGACGATCAACTTCACGACTGATTTCGGACTGTTCGTCAACTGATGGCAAGGGAATGGGCAGGTTGCCAACCTTGCCCACGCTCAACGTGTAAAGACCCGTGGTTGAACTGGCAACCTTTTCGACATGATGCCTGCCGGGCGGCGAACATAACCAAGAGAGAATCCAAGCTCCCAGCGAATTCTCAATGAGTCGAACTTTGATAATGTGGTTTTGGTGGACGCATTTCTCAATCGATCCATCCCAAATAGCCAGCCTTCCAATTTGATCTTTACTGCCGTTGCCTTCGACAATGAGCAGGTCGCCCTTTTCCAAAAGCAGCTTATCGAATTCCTCCTTTTCCACACCGATTGTTTTGATCTCATCAAGGCGAAGCTCGTTGGCGTAAACATTCCCCACTCGCAGGTAAGGCAGCTTGGTGCGAAGCATTGAACGCTTCGGATTTTTCGTTAGCCCTCCCATGATGAAACCAAGCTGCTGTAAACCAGCCCATGCCCACCCTCTAGGCAACTGTGGCAAATCACCGCTATCAAGTTCCGCTGGCTCTTGATATCGCTTCTTCCACTTGTCGTCTTTGGGTGGTTTGCCGGCGGCGTGGAGGCGTTTGAGTTCGGCTGCTTCCCAGCGGGCGCGGCGCTCGATTAAAAGACGATCGAGGAGTTGTGCGCCAGTTTCAAATTGGGATTGCGGATTGCGGATTGCGGATTGTTTCTTGCGCCAGTCGCGGGTGAGTTCGCCGGTGACGGCGGCGTGGAGGACGGTGGCGCGGTAACGTTTGAGCCGTTCCAAAGCCCGGCGCGCGGCGGCTTCGCCCGCAGCCACCCGTGACAGCAATGCGTCCAGCTTCGCCACAATCCGTTCCTGCTCTCGGGAGGGGGGAAGCAGATAAGGAAACATCGCCAACTTTTCAAAGTCCACGCGCGGTCGGTCGCCGCTAACTTGGTGGTTCGCGAAGTTCACGAAATCCTGTGAGTTAAGTCGGTAAGCAAAAAGTTGGCCGTTGAGTCCGTCCGTCTTTGGGAAGACGAGGAACTCCGCGGAGCACAGCCCATCGAACTCAGCGAGCCACACCTTGTTGAGGTAGGGACGCATCTTGCCGTAAAGCACGTCGCCTTGGTTGAACCTCACGGACGAACTTTTCAGACCGCTCGCAGAGCCCTGACCCAGCAGCTTCATCGTCTGGGCTTCGACATGCTCCATGCCCACATAGGGCAATTCGGGTACGTCGCTTGGCAGAGCACGCGCACGCGGCGGCACGTTGACTTCACCCAGCGTCGTCTTCACCCATCCTTTTGGCAGTTTATCAAGCACAGGAAAAAAGTATAAAGCCAGGACCCCCGATAGGGGCTGATGCAGGAAGAAACTCTGGTG
>JBAXGN010000018.1 GCA_037139415.1 Verrucomicrobiota bacterium
GACTGAGGAAACATGGACCGCAAGGTTGCGTGCGCCTCAGTCCTACTCGACCGCGTGAGCAACTGAATTGCGGCCACCGCCCGCAGGTAGGTAACGGCCGCAGTTGCTGCTCGCACTTCAATAATGGTGACCGACTGGCACGGACGCTGGCTCGGATTCCGGAAAAACAAAAAACCTTAACCAAATAAAGAAATTCGATTATGCAAAAAATAGAAAACATGAAACTGCAAGTGCAAGCTCGCGGAATGCGTAACAATGGCGGTCTGGACTTGCTCATTGAGCAAAGCTTGAACGCGCTCCATCGGTTGATTCCCATCTCCACGGCGCGCGTGGTATTGGAACAACAGCGCGACACCTCGCCGGGTTATCGTGTCTTCGCGCACCTCGCCGTGCCGGGGCCCGACGTCCATGCGGTGGCCAGTGACCATACGCTGCTGGCAGCGTGGCGCAAGCTGGCCGAAAACCTCACTCACCAGTTCCAACTGCGAACGGCCCGGCAACAACTCCGGCTAAAAGATCGGGGGCTCTGTCGTAAGAAGGCCGGCCAATAATTCCAATGAGCTTTCAAGCTGAGGCTAAGGCGCACAGGATTTTGGGCGGCTGGCGAGACGCGAGCGAGGCGCATACCCGCAGCGGTCTGTAACGAGCGAGCAACGAAGCCAGCAGCTCAAAAGACCAGCGAATTAGTCTCATCTTGATAGCGATTTGGAATAAGATCAATACATGAAAACGAAATTCATCCTGAAATCGCTGGCGGATTTGCCGGCGAACACCCTGGCGCTGGCCGCGTCTGTCCCGCTGCGGGCCATCGAACTGACGAAACAAGTCTTGACCCCGCCCGTGCGGGCCACGCGCCGGCAAATTCGCGCGGCACGCCAGCGCTCCGTCAAATTCATCAAGGACTTATCCGCCCGGGCCAACGCCCCGTTGAAACTAACCCAGAGTCGCATGGCGGGTGGTCGCATGGTGGATTGAATGATTGAATCTGGCAATCCTGACGGCCTCAAAATCATGCCACTCATCCACCCTGAACCGTTACCGACGCCCGTCATCCCGGCGTTGCTAGCGCCCCTGCCGGCGGCGCTTACGGTGCCGTCCCGTTTTTCCCAGGATCTCCGGGATTTGGCGCAGCGCTTCGCCGACCGACCGGTGCGACTCTCCGAAATCCTCTCAGCCACGCAAGACCGGGGCTTCAACCTTTTGCTGCTGCTCATTGGGTTGCCGTTTCTTACGCCCATCCCGCTGCCGGGTCTTTCGACACCGTTCGGTTTAATGGTTTTGGCCATTGGCGCACGGCTGGCCTTGGGGCAACAGCCTTGGTTGCCGGAAAAACTCTTGCAGCGGGAATTGCCTGCCCGGTTTATCGCGCGGCTGCTGGCGACGGCCAGTCGGGTGGTGCGTTGGCTGGAATTCCTGCTCCGCCCGCGTTTGGATTTTTTGCATGGGCAGTGGATCTACCGGCGCATCGCCGGCACCCTTATCATGCTGTCGGGGTTATTCTTGCTGTTACCCCTTCCGATTCCACTGACCAACAGTTTCCCCGCGCTTACGGTGGTTCTGCTGGCCGCCGGGGCGATGGAGCGGGATGGGTTGTTCTTTTTGGCCGGCTGCGCCATGTTCACCGCGACCCTCGCCTATTTCGGGCTGCTCGCCTTTGGCGGTGTGCATCTCCTCGACAATCTATGGCGGACGATTTTCGGATTATGAAATCAAAACTCCCCGATTCTTCTCGCTCCGCGCCAGAAGCACAACCGTGATGGTGTCGATCCACTCGACGGGCAGGGCTGCATCAAGCTCGGTTTGGTTCAAGCTGGAAGCGGCTGTTCAGGTGTTCCCATGGCAGCGGGATTACTCGAAATAAAGTGAAGCGATTAAGCCGATTCCCTCAGCCGGATGATGAAAATCCTCTCCCCGAGGGAGAGGAAAGAGGTGAGGGGGTACGGAACCACAGGCCCTCTCACCGCGTATTATTCGTAACGCACCAACGCGCTTGATGCAGCCCTGCTCACCGGGCCGGCCAGCAGAGCCACGAGCGCATAGCACCCGGCTGCGGCCAGCGCGACGGCCAGGGTGCTGACGAATGCGGCCAGTAGGACGGCCGCGCCACCGCCAACGACGGCACCGAGGCCGTCAACGGCATAGAGCGCCGCGCGATCCTGCCCGTCCGCGCCGCCCGCCTGTTGCAGGAGCGCCGGAAAGCACGGCCCGACCACTAACCCCAGCGGTAGGACCAGCAGCGCGACCCACAAGTGCGCCAGCGCCGGGGGCGTCGCGATGGCTAGGGGTGCCGTCGGGCCCACGAGCCCCAACCCTAGTAGCGCGACCACCGCGCACAGCGCAGCTCCCCGCAGAACCGCGCCCGAACTCCACGGCAGCCGCAGGGCGAGCAACGCGCCGAGCGCCGACGCGGCGAGCAACCCACCCACGGTCCACGCGACCGCGAGCGGCGGGAATCCGAGCAGGAACTGCGCGTCGGCGAGCAGGGCTGCCTGGGCCAGCATCAGCCCGGCGCCAAGCAACATGGCCAGCAGCAGGCTGCGGCGCGCCAGCGGCTGGCTTCGGCGGTGTGGCCGGACGAACAGGCGCCAGATCGCCAGCAACGCGCCCAGCGCCAGCACGGCGTAGAGGGCAACCAAAATCGGATGGGGCTCGTAGAAAAACGGCCGTGCGTCCGTCGGCACGCCGAAAGCCCCCGGCCGCGGCTCCGCCGTCCGCAGCCGGGCGCCCACCGCCGCGGCGCTGGCGGCGAGGGCGGCGCGCTCGCCGGCTGTGAACGGGACGGCGCGCGCGAGCAGAAGCTGGGAGAACGGATTGCGCTCCTGATCCGGCAGCGCCAGGACCACCAGGTGCTCCGCCACGGATGCCGCGGCCACGCCGCGGGCCACCAACGCCGAGGTCAGCGTGGCGATCGTGCGATCGGCGATCTCCGGCGTGTTCTGCACCACCGCCAGCGTGCCGCCCGGAGACAGATGTTCGAAGTAGCCCAGCACCGCCTCGCGCGTCATCACCCAGTTCTGGACGCCCGCGAGCGAGTGCAGGACCGCCGGGTCGGTCTGCATCAGCGACAATTGCACCAGATCCCATTGCGCGGTGCTGGCGCGCAGGAAGCGGCGGGCCTCGTCGGCGTGCACGCGCACCTCCGGACGGTCGTAAACCCGGCCGCAGAACGCGCCCAGTTCGCGCACAAACGAAAGCATCGCGGCGTTGACCTCCACCGCGTCAATCTCGGACGCGCCCCCTTGCAGCGCCATCGCCACATCGTAGCCGCCGCCCGCGCCCAGCACCAGCACCCGCGCCCGATGCAGCGCCCCAAACGGCAGGCGCTTCAGGCGCGCCAGTGTGTTGGCCTCCGCATCAGGGAACTCCGGTGCGCGCCCATCCCAGCGCACGACGCGCGCCACGTACATGCGATCGGTGTAGAGGTAGCGCACCCACCGCTCGTCAGTCTGCACGAGGTCCGTGCGCGCGTAGCTATCCGTGCGCGTGCGCACCACCTGGCCGTGCCGCGCGAGGGTCTGCTCGACCAGGTGCGAGCGAGCGCCGGGCGTGGCCAGCGGGTCTAGGCACAGGAGCCCCCCTGGCGTAGCGAGCTGCGCGGGCAGCAGAACCACCAGCGGCGCGAGCAGCCAGAGCGGCCGGCGGTTCCGCGCCGCTGGCAGGAGCGCCAGCGCCGCCGGCACGAGCAACGCCAGCGCCAGGAATGCCGCAGCGACATCTCCAAACGTCGTGAGTAGCCATGGCCCGAGGAAAGCCCCGCTGGCCCCGCCAAGCGCCTCCAACGCGAACACCGTCGAGGGTGCCGGCGACAGGCGATAGGCCCCGGCGGCGAAGGCCCCGGCGAGGAAGAACGGCCCGGCGAACGCACCAGCCAGAAAGAGGAACGGCGCGTTCACGGCGCAGACCATGGCGACCACGCCCGAGAATGCGCCCAGCGCCGTGAGCCAGAGCAACAGTTGCCCGGACACCGGCCGCACCGCCGCCCACCGATGCAGGAAGGCGGCCCCCAGCCCCAACACCGCCAGACAGCCCGCGAGCAGCAGCGCGGTCAGGTGGGTGAAGAAGAACGCCGAGGTGATCCGCGTGAGCACCACCTCGAAGGCCAGCAAGGAGGCCGCGCTGCACAGCACGGCCAAGCCAAGGGCACGCTGAGTCACTGGTGGCACTTCTGGGAATTTCATGGAGTGCGGACCGTCCAAATTAAAAGTTAGCCCCATTTGTTTTTGGTGTGATCGATGCAGTCGCTTTCATAAAGCCCCCATCTTGGGTGGCGCCTCTGGCGCTCGCGGCCACTGCTCCGGGCCGGGCGCCCAATGGCCAGGACCAAGGAAGTCGCCCATGAGGTCGCCTAGACTTAAGTCAAACACCCGCCAGCAAGCCTCTTCACCCGCATCGCTAAAATGCGCAACGTTGACGAACACAGCCATTTGCATTTCTGAAGGATGGAGATCCTCCTGAATCTTGCGCAGCAACACTTGGGCCAGGTGGTAGCTTAATTCCTGGGCTTTGGGCTCGTCGTAAGTCGTCCCTGACCAGAATTGCTGGATGTTTTTTTCGTTCCAGCAAGCCCGGTGGCGGTCGAGCAACTCGGCGTTGAGTTTGAAGGGGCGGTTCTCCATCGCCATGGCCAGCGCCTCATTGAGCCAGACCGGCAAACAGAGGTGAGATACCATCGAGTGGGCCAATTCATGGCGTAGGATCGCCTGATACGGTGTCCGGGGCCTTTCGACAAAGGCCAGGTGGTCATAACCGCCGCTGGCGATGAAAATCCCGCCCGAGAGGGCATGCTCCCCGTCTTTGTAAAAGTGGCTGATGTACTGGTAATAGTCCTGCTCGCCGGCAAACATGAAGATCACGCACTTGCCGTAGCCCCAACTCTTTGCAATGCCTTTGAGGCGATTCAGGATGTCTTTCCGGGCCGACTCGCAGAAGTGGCACATCGCTTCAACTTTTTCCTCCGACTCCGGACTCAGTAAAATGGAATTGTCAGTTTGGTGCAAATAGAACTCGCCTTTGGCTTTTTCAACCACCAACTCCACCCAATGCAGCGCCGCTTCCGTGAACCACTCATCCCATTCCTCCCGTGGAAACCGGCTCTCGACCTGTTCGGCAATCGCTTTCCAATCTGGATGACAGAACCCATCCGTCTCTGGGAAAAGCCGGGCAATGCTGTCGAGAAACTCGCTCACCTGATAGGAATTTGCTTTATGGCACCCTGGATGCATACGCTTGTCGCGTTGCGATAAGAGAGCATTACTTCTGGCTCGCCATCATATATTATGCAGCGTGTGCGCATGAGTGGGAGTTTTACGCCAATGTAGATACGGGGCAAGCGTGAATTTTGAGCGGGGAGAAAGGCAACTGGTGGGTGCCGAGGGGACAGATGGGACGCATGTGGAAAAGAGGAAGATTCGCGCGGGTTCGCGTGAGCAGCGGGCAGTTGTTATAGTCTGAACGGCCCCTTTTCCCTTTCGTTTTTTCAAGCGAAAAATTCCGTTGTCTCAATCTTGACTGAAACATCTTAGTGAAGTATACTCCTACGATGAGCACTGAACAAAGGCGTGGCTTAGGCGGTTGCATCGCGTCTGGTAAGGAAAAGGTATTTTCGCGTGTCAACGTCCATACAATGGTGTTTCCAATGAACCGTGAGAACCGATTAAGGCCGGTTTTCTGGATGGTATTAGTGCTCTTGAGCTCTCTTGGTCAGGGCAAGGCCGCTACCGCAAGTTGGGTTAAACCATCGCATCACTATCTGGCCTATGGCACTAATACTACCATCAAACTTGTGGCTTGGGTGGGAGCAACATATGGAGCAACGGTCACGGATGTTTCCTTTTACAAGGCATCCCAATTATTAGGCAGTGGACGTCCAATCACACAGGATGATCCAGAATCCATTTTTATCTATAACTATGCGACCACGAATTTATCGAATATGTACATTTATTCGGTGAGCAACCTGCCGCTCGGGCGGGTAAATTTTACTTGCCAAGTAACCGATTCTTATGGAGCACAAGTGATGAGTCCTAACCGCACTATTGACATCACCAGCAACGCACCACCTTACGTCGTAAGCGCCTTTGGGGTGGTCACCCGCGCTTCCGAAGACGGTGATTCCGGGATGGTGATTTTATGGCGGGACCGGGTGACGGACGAACCCCTGGTGGTTTATCCATATCAATGGATCGGTGGAAACGCTGCAGTCAGTGGTGTGAATTTTGTCCCGTTACCGGAAAGCGTGATTATTCCAGCCGGGAGTGATCGAGTCCAAATGCCAATTATTCCATTGGATGACAATGCCTGGGAGCCGATAAAATATGTAGCAGTCAATATCGCTATCCCCTCCAATTGCCCTGGTGTTTCCGCCTGTTATGGAGTGGATAGCCAATCCTCTTCGAGCATTCGTATTTACAATAATGATCCCACCGTGCCACCGCAAAGCACGGTGGATTTACCCACAAACAATGCCTGGTTTAATACCAACCAGATAATCGCAATCAGAGGGCGTGCATGGGATGAGGATGATCGGGTTAGCGCTTATCGGCTCATGGTCAATGGCACCCTGGGCTCAACCATCAACAATACGAACCTGCTTGTCAGCACGGCGAACAACATCGTGACCAATGAATTTCAGATTACGTGGAGCAACGCTGTTTCGGGCCAATACATGATCCAAGTGCGGGTGGAGGACACGCGTTCTGGTTATGGTACGTCTGCACCCGTATATGTGAACATCGGCTCTTATACCAATCCGCCAGCCATCCAAAATACCAATTTACCGCTGGTGTGCATTCGTGCGGTGGATGCGTTTGCGTGCAAAGGAACCAATCGCGCCATTGTCACCTGCGGTTTTGTGGGAACCAACTGGCAATATTATATCGTAAATGGTACGAATACCGCGGCGTTCATGATCAGTCGGTCAGAAGGCGATTTGGCGGCTGAGCTACCTGTGGTTCTCAATATCAGCGGCACCGCCAGTAATGGCGTGGATTATGAGTGGTTAACAAATCAGATCGTTATTCCGGCGGAACAAAATTCCGTGAGAATAACTGTCCGGCCGATGAACGACGGGGTAAGCGCGCCTACGGAAACGGTGATCCTCCAACTGCAAACCAATTCCAGTACCTCATATCGTTTAGGCAATCCAAGTCTGGCAGTGGCAACTATTGCCGATAATGACCAAATTTGCCGATCAAGCCGTTTGCCCGAAGGTTATTTTAACCTCCAACTGTCCCAAACCAATTTTACCGATGTCCGGATTGAGGCCAGCGATGACCTGATTAAGTGGACCATTCTCGGTACCAACGGTCCAGATGTTGGAGTGCATCACGTGGATATCGACACACTTAAAAAAGCACGACGGTTTTACCGGGTCATCCGGATAAATTAATTGTAAAATACCTCCTATATGTTCCATGGCTTGATGAAATTTTTGGGTACCACTCTGGGAATGAATGCACTGACAGGAAAAGGGGTCAGACCCGAATGGCGCTTAGATAAGGCCTAAAACTTTCTTGCTTAGGCGTTTACGGCGAGGCGGGTTGGGGATGGTTTGGAACAGCACCTGGCGTGACACGCGTTGCATCTCCTTGAGGATTGCTTGGACCTCCCGCCAGTTGGCGATAGCGGTTTGCAGCCAGGCGTATTGGGCTTGCGACAAGGCCACACTCACCGTCTTGGCCCGCACCTTGCGGGTCCATTGGTAATGCGGGCCGCCCGCGCCCGGCCCCCGGTCCTGCGCGTAGCCTTCACTGATCCATCCCACGTCGCCCAACCGCGTCCGCAACCGGGCATACTTCCGTTCCAGGTCCGCCACTGTTTGTTTCATGCCAATAAGTCTAGCAGGCCTGTCAATAAGGCGGTATATATACCGCTTTATTTATGACGACGCCTTTTTTTCCGCAGTTCCGCCCGCGCCTGGCCGCCTGCCGCCGCCAGGCCGTCCAAACCGTCCGCCGCGCCTCCCTGCCCGAATTGGAGCGCTATCTGGCCGATATCCTGCCCGCCCATCTCCTGTCCCAGCAGGACGAGGGGGACCACAGCCGCGCGCGCGTGTTCACCCTGGCCCTCACCCTGCAATGTTTTCTCTGCCAGGTGCTTAAGCCTAAGACGCCCTGCCGCGAGATCGTGCGTTTGGTGCAGGCACTCTTCCGCCTGCTGGGCCGCGGTCCCGTGGACGATAGTACCAGCGCCTATTGCCAGGCCCGCCGCCGCCTGCCCCGCGAGACGTTGGAACGCTGCCTAGCGGCCAGCGCCCAAACCGCCGATCGCCGGGTGGGCAAGGGCGGGGAACTGCAGGGCCGCCCGGTCAAGGTGGTGGATGGCTCCTCCACCCAACTGGCGGACACGCCGGCCAACCAGAAGGCGTATCCCCAACCCCGCACCCAGAAATCCGGCTGCGGTTTTCCCGTGCTCAAGTTCCTGGTCCTCTATTCGCTGGCCAGCGGGGCGGTGCTGGCGGTGGTCCTGGCCAGCCTGTACAATCATGATTTGCGCCTGCTGCGCCAGTTGTACGACGAGCTGCGCGCGGGGGACATCCTGTTGGGCGACCGGGCGTATGGGGATTACATCACGCTGGCGTCACTGCCGGAGCGCGGCGTGGACGTCGTGGCCCGCATCCACCAGGGCCGGAAGGTGGATTTTCGCAAAGCCCGGCGGCTGGGTAAAAACGACGGGCTCTTTACCTGGCGCAAAGGCCTTCAGCAGTCCAATATTTTGGACGCCAAGCAGTGGCAGGACTTGCCGGCGCAAATCACGGTGCGGGTGATTCGCTTCACGGCCACGATCCGGGGCCGGCGTTGTCGGCGGATTACCTTGGTGACGACCCTGTTGGACCCCGTGCGTTATTCCGCCGCAGCGTTGATCGCCCTGTATGCCCGGCGCTGGCGGCTGGAATTATGCCTGCGCGACCTGAAGACCACCATGGGGATGGAACAGTTGCGCTGCCAGACGCCAGCCATGGTGGAAAAAGAACTATTGGCCTATCTGCTCGCGTACAATTTGGTGCGTTGCCTCATGGCCGAAGCGGTGGCCGCGCATCAGGGGGAGTTGGAGCGGGTGAGCTTCAAAGGCACTGTGGATGCCCTGCGCCGTTACGGTGCCGCGATGGCCCAGGCACGCTCCCAAAAGATGCGGGCCGCACTCTGGGCGGATTTACTCCTCAATTTGGTGCGCGACCAGTTGCCGGATCGGCCACACCGCCAAGAGCCGCGCGCCGTCAAACGGCGCCCCAAACCCTATCCCTTATTAACCCGCCCACGCCATCAATACAAAGAAGGGTTGCACCGCAACCGCTACTGGAAAAACAAACCCCGTAATTTCAAGCGCCTAAACTAAGCGCCATTCGGGTCAGACCCGTTTTCTGCGCCAAGTGAAACACGGAGCGTGCCGGAAAGTAAACTCTCAACAATAATAACCGGTCTTGACTGCCCCATCCGCCGGATTAATGTGCTTGGATATGAGCGCGATTCAAAAAGCAATGTTCTCTAACCGCATCGCGGCAAGTCCAGCGATAGAAGGTCTGCATGGCTCAAACAAGCAAATCTATCAGCGATCAGTGATACAACGGGGCGGGGCGGGACTGAGTGGACTGGGCAGAATTTGGTGAGGTAGATATTTTTGATTTGGAGAAGCTCTTACGCATGTCAATTTTCAAACGATCCATCGGCGTCGTTTCACTTCTAATCGCGGCGCATCTATTTGCAACGCTTGGTTTCGCGGAGCCTGCCGGCCTGGTGATCGCCGCAGGCGCTGACTGGAAGGCGCTTCCCGACGCCGATCTCGCTGTGAAAGAGGGGACCGCGCTGGATTTTTCGGCATGGCTTGACCACGCTCCGGCGGGAAGCCGCGGGCGGATCATCGCGCGGCCCGATGGGACGCTGGCTTTTGCCAGCCAGCCGGATCGCCCGGTGCGCTTCTTCGGCGTCTCGGGCTTCCCCACCAAGGACCCGGAGGAAATCGAAGCCCTGGCCGACACGATCGCGCGGCAGGGTTATAACCTGGTACGCCTGCATTTCCTGGATCAGTTCGCGGCGGACCAGAAGGCGTATTGGGGGAAGAAACTTTCCAAGGAAGCGCAGGCCGATTTCGACCGCCGCATGGAGGCGGGGGAACCTTTTCTGAATGCCAAGAACCTGGACATCATTGACCGTTTTGTGGCGGCACTGAAAAAGCGCGGCGTTTACCTGTATCTCGACGCGATGACCTCTTGGACCGGCTGCTACCCCGCGAACTGCTGGTATCCGGAGAACGGGGTGCCGAGCATGAAACCGCGCCTTTATTATGATCCCGTCGCGCGCCGCCACTGGCACAATGCGGTCAAGGCGCTGTTCACGCGCGTCAACCCCTACACCAAGACCCGGTTCGTTGACGATCCACAGGTGGTGGCGATACTCGGCGTGAACGAGACCAGCACCGGCTTGGAAAGCTACAAATCGGATTGGGGCGGCGTGCCGGATGCGTTGTTGCCGCTGTGGCGGGCCTTCCTTGCCAAGCGCTTCGCCGACGTTGCCGCATACCGGAAGGCCTGGGTTCTTTCGGATCCGAAAGTTGACAGCATCGGCAAGGCGCCCTTCTTCTCGAAAAACGACGTGTGGCACAGCGCGCGGGGGCGGATCGTGGCCGAGTTCATCAACCAGATGGAGGAGGAGAGCGCCGGGTGGATGGAGCAGGAGCTGCGGTCCTTCGGCTATCAAGGCTTGTTCACGCAATACGACTGGCTGTACGCCCTGCGCCTGTATCTGCCGCGCTCGCGCGCCGGCTTGGTTTCCATGCATGGCTATTTCGCCCACCCCGAGGGTGCCTTCGGCCCCAAAGGCAAAACGTCTCCGAACAGCTCCCTGGCCGACGCTCTGAACTGGTGGCGGGGGATCGCCTCCGCGCGCATCGCCGGGCAACCTTTTGGGGTGATGGAGTACGGCCATGTGTATTGGAACCGTTACCGCTACGAGGAGGGCTTGTCGGTCGGCGCCTATGGCAGCTTTCAAAATATGTCCATCCTGACCGCCCATGCCTGGCCGGTCGCATTGAAGCCGTCGCAGGCAGGGCCGTTCCGGGTAGGTCTCGATCCGGTGGCGCGCGCCAGCCAGGTGGTCGCGGGCCTCGCCTTCATGGGCGGAGCGGTGGCGGCGGCTCCGCACCGGGTTGATATTCCGGTGAGCCGCGATCTGGCCCTGAAGCATTCTGAGCGGGGCATCAGCGGCGACCAGACGAGGATCGGCCTGCTGACCGGCCTGGCGGTCGCGGTGGAAGGGCGGGTGCCGTCCGTTCCCGCGACGTTGCAGGTGCCGCTCGGAGATGGAACCAAGTCGCTTGATTCCGCCTTTCACTCGACGCTTGTGGACAGCGAAAGCGGCACGTTCGCCGGAGCGGTCGCCCAGTTGCGCGCCAAAGGCATCCTGCCGCAAGGCAACCGCACGGATGCGGCAAAGAAAATCTATGAAAGCGAGACGGGCGAAATCCTGCTCGACGCGCCTGGCAAGCGGCTGACCGTGAACGCTCCGGCGCTGGCGGGAATCTGTGCGGAGACGTTTGCCGGCGTGCCGCAGGCGGGCAAGCTGACGGTCGCGGCGGCATCGGTTCCCGCTTCGATCACGATGGCCGCACGGGACGGAAAGACGCTGGAACTGTCGCACCGCCTGCTGCTGGTGGTGTCCACCGATGCGCGCAACAGCGGCGAGAGCTACGAGGATGACAGCGGCGTGGTGCTGCGCCAGGTCGGCAAGCCGCCGGTATTGCTGCGCACGGGCCGCTTCACGATTGATCTCGCCCGCGCCCCGAATGCCCCTGCGCTGCGCGCCTGGGCGCTGGCGATGAACGGCCAGCGGCGCGACGCGCTGCCGGTGGCCTCCATCCCCGGCGGCATCCGTCTGAAGATTGACACCGCCGCCTGGTCCTGCGGCCCGTCGCCGTTCATTGAATTGGCGGAAAAGTAAGCTCCTGTTCAGAAAGAAAAAGAAACGGGGGCAATTTCATGTTTCCCCATTAACCAGTCCATCCAAACCCAAGTCGGACGATGCCCCGGGGCTACCAAGTACCAGGGAAAGCTGCTCCAAGGATACGCATAAGACAATAGG
Organism: Verrucomicrobiota bacterium; assembly: GCA_037139415.1. Lineage (NCBI taxonomy): Bacteria > Pseudomonadati > Verrucomicrobiota > Verrucomicrobiota bacterium. The sequence goes on from JBAXGN010000018.1 coordinate 12,072, forward strand.
CATGGACCCGGAAATCCTGACGATCCACCTCGTCGTGGAAAAATGCCTTCCCGCCGTTCTCCACGCGACATCACTTGGCAGATGGCACCGGGATATTCAACGCGCAATTGCCGTGGCATGGCGGCGAGCCACACAATTTTCGCTAAACAGCCGAGGCATTGTTATGATGCCCCCTTTTTTGGCAAAAAAGATTATCTGGCCAACAATGAAAATGCGAAATTAGAAATTTGAAGTCAGGAGTTCGAGTTTGAACCATTTTCCTAATGTCATCTAATTGTAACATCGTTAATATTGCTATCGTCGCAGCGTTACGGTAATAACTGGTCTTAATGAAGCGGTGCCATGTAACAATCATAACTGGGCGAATCAGAACTACTCGGGGTGCGGGGTTGCGGGCATTGTTCCTTATCAAAATTCAAGCATTGGAAGGATCTCATGAAAAAACAACAACCACTGAACTTACCTAACTTTATTAAAGGCCTCGTGCTTGCGACGGTCATCCTATCAGGATGCCGAGTCCAGGCCATTCCAGGCCTGCAACTCGCGGTCCAAGGCACCAACGTGCTGCTTGCGTGGCCGAGCGTTGAAGGACAAACCTACATTGTTCAGTATCGGCGCACACTGGGCACCAATACCCCCTGGCAAACGCTGACCAACGGCTTCCCGGCGGCCACGGAAACTAACTGGACTTCCTGGTTGCATTTGGGGGTAGTGGAATATCCCACGAATGCCGCTAGCAGTGGCACCAATGGTGGTAGTGGTGGACCGCCTCCCTTGAATGCCATGACGCTTCAATCGGCGGGCGTAGCGGCAAAACCGGTTTATGAGGATGTTACCGTCGTAAAAGACGGGCAAACAGTGACTCGCAGTCGCTTGGTGCCCTTGCCGCCCCCGCTACCACCGGTGTTGAATGCGGCAACTATGCGAAACACCCTCCGCACCGCCGCCCTGAATCGCCTCCAAGGCGGGCCAAGACCAATGGGACAGGAAAACAGCGGGGAGAGTTCCGATTCTACCAACCGTTACGCGGGGTTTTATCAGGTCGTGCAGAACGGCGTGCAACTGTTTGGCATTCAGGACAGCGGCGTCTTGTCAAACGTAACTGAATTCAAAATCGAAGCAGCAACTCCAGATGGAAGCGACGGAAGGTTGGTCAATATCACTTTTTCTGCTGATGGCCTTCCTCTACCCGCAGTCGCCGATCTTGCCGCGCCATTTGCCTGGCCCCTAAAATTCACTTTAGACACCGGACGCCTGCTTAACGGGCCCCATTTGATTCAGGCTCAGGCGACATGGAATTCGGGGGGCATGGGAAGCGGAGTGAACCCATTTTTCTCGGCGTCTAGTGAACCGATTTCAGTGACTGTTTCTAATGAAATTTCCTATCCAAATTGGATGGATGGTTTTGGGCAAGATAACACCGGTTCTGGCGCCTGCGCCTTCGTGGCGATGTCCGCCACACCGCAGGTGAACTGGCAACTGGACGTTTACAACAGCCAGCAACAATATATCGGTAGCGTATCAGGTCAGACTTCGGACGGGTCCGTTGAATTTGACTGGAATCTGGTTGGACCTGGCGGCATCACGAATACCGATTCTCAATATGCGTCAGTGCTGACCACCACCGACCCGAACACCAGCGCGACCATTGCCCAGAAGCTTCTTCCCATCAAACTACTGCATTTGGATAATTGGACCCAGCAAGGCGGCTGGGTGGCAGCACGGTTAGACATGTTTCCGGCCAACATGACGGGCTACGACACATGGGTTAATTCTACTGACACGATTGCCATGATGGCCGAAGCAATGACCACTCAAAATGAAGTTCTTCCCGTGCCACCGGCTCGGCAACCCGGACAACTCCTCGCCCTTAGCTGTTTGGGCACCAATTACGGCCAACGTGCGAGCGATTGGCAGCTATTGAAGAACAGTTTGACCAATCCTTGTGTCCGTAACCTATATCTATATGCCCATGGCTGTCCGGACGCAATGGGGGACAACAAAGACGACGTATTGGAGAGCAGTGAAGTAGAAACCTTTCTCCATCAGAGTGTCCGGACAAATGCGCATAATTTTAGGTTCGTATTTATGGATGGTTGCAAATCAGACGGCACTTTCTGGCCTAAAGCTTTTGGCATACCGACCTCCACCATCACCAACATATTGTACTTCACTAAGAATAAAATCCGTCCGTGCGCGTTTGTGGGATGGGGCGCGGATCTTAACCTCGGTACCGGAACGCTCAATTCTCTAGGTGATATCACTTCCGGCACGATCCGCGACGGTTTCAGTTATTTCCGTTCGCAGTTTGTCAATAGCTGGACCGGGGCAATTGGTATCCGGTCGCCAATGCCACTATCGGCAGCTCTGCAGTTTGCAAAAGACAATTCTCTTGACGCCGTACAAGAGCCGTTTGTGGTTCGCGGGTACACCGGTCTAAACTGGAATGAATACAACGATGTATTCTGGTAAAATTGAATGACCGCAAGGTCTTGAATTTTTTATGATGTTATGATGACTCTTGATTTGCTTCAGGTAACACTACAATATAGCAACGCGTTGTTCTTGGCGGTGATGCCGCAGTTTTCCGATTATACCAAGGCGCTTGACTTGCCGGTCTCTCACCCCATTACGCCGGCCGAAATCCGCCGGTTTTCGGTGGATCAAACGGCACCCATGCAATGCGATTTAGAACTGACCAACGGAATGGTCTTTTGGTATGCCCATGGTCACGTGTACCTCTTTGATGACAAACCTCATAACTACCGTAACAACCAGTATTCGCCCACCTTTCCCGAGAGTTTTATCGGGCCACTAAAGATGACCAAAGACGAGGCGGTTCAGCTAGCGCGTAAAAATGTCTCGGCCTTGGGGTATTCTGTCAAGCAAAGCCTCATGGACCTGGAGCCAGAAGTAATTTTGCCCCCCACCGATGGCACCAACACCATTCCGCATTACCTTTTCAAATGGCCAAGCCTTTCGCCATGGGGCACTGTGGAAATGGAAATTGACGCGGAACGCAAAACGATGGTGCATCTCAGTCTGCTGTCGGAAGTCTTTGACCGGGAACCGCCTAAAATCTCCGTCACGCCAAAATGGCGGCATCCCCGGTCGGAGATCAATCCGGCCTATGTGCAGGCCCTGATGTCCTTTGTGTTGCCGCAAGTTTCCGCGTTTGCCGAAAAACTTGAACTGCCCGTGAAAGTGCCGATCACCACCAACGATGTACTGGAGTATGAATGTAAGCCGGGGGAGTTTTTGACCCTGCGCCTCACCAACGATTATTTTTTCAATTTTGGCTCCTATGGCTATGTGGAGGGCTTTTTTACCCGGAAAACCTATTTCATTCGCGGGTTTGGGCACACCGATCTGCGCTTCAGGCGGCGTGGTGCCACAGTGGATGATTATGTCGGGGAATGGCGGATGAACGATGAGGAGATGGTGGCGATGGCGCGGAATGCGGTGCACAAGCTGGGCCGAACACCGGCGGATTTCTTTGCTGACATACCACCCTACCGTGTCACCAAGCCGGTGGAAATGGGAAAATACGTGATACCCCGATCTTACATCGAGTGGATCAAGTGCCCGCCCAGGAATAATTTGGCTATCGCAGAACTTAAAGTGGAGATTGACGCCGACAAGCGGTGCCTGCGGTCTTTTTGTTGGTTTAACGGCACAATGCCGCGTGAGTGGCCAAAGATTGAGGTTGCGCCTTATTTAAAAACCAACAAGCCGTTCATGCCGCAAAGCCTTCAAGAATTCCGCAAGTCCGAGAAGTCATCGCTTGTGAGGCCGGACGTTCCGCCGCAGCCATAGCTGCTCTTAAGGATTCTTGACTGAAAAGGTGAAAACGAGTTTGGTCGCAGGGTTACGGTAGAGCAAAAAATGGGTCAACCTAAATAAAAGAAACAGTTTAGCTGGTAGCGCCAGGGTGAGGGGAGGCCCGGCGCTGCTCAACAGCGGAGCGGCGGGCGGGGTTTGGCGTTAAAGTCTCTGCGGTAGAGGGTGGCCTGGCCGGCGGCGTGGGTTTGGTGGATAAATCCAGGAAGAATTGGTGAAAAAGGATTCATTCATTAAAGGTTCATTATCAACCAGCAAAATTCTTCCGCGATCAAAAGTTTTCTTTTTTGACTCACTCCGCGCTTGAACTGGCTCATTCGTTTCTCGCTCCTGGTTCCAACGATCAACCGTCTTGTCCGGTCATTCATTCAGAATCTGGTGTCGCTCCCTCCCCCGCCAATCCTGTCCTTTTTTCTGATTACTGGTTACTGTTCACTGATGACTTATCCATGCTGTCCATCCCGTTCATCCTGTCTTCTTCAAGTTCCTGTTTTCCTGTTCTAATTTTTCTGCCAGATAATATTTCTGCCATGTTCCCTCATTATGAACCAACTCCCCGGTTGACTTCCCCGCCGCCCCCGTTACGCTCATCTTGCGTGGCCGACGAATGCAAATTTTCGGAATGTGTGGACCTTTTCGCCTATTGTTGAACGCGAGCTGCGGATTCATGCCCGCCGTGCCCGCACGTATTGGGCGCGCCTTCCGTTGCCGCTGACTCTCACGTTGATTTTCACCCTGATCCTCCTTAACGCCAGTGATCGCATTCCGCCGACCGAGATGGGCAAGGCCATGTTCCAGGTGGCGGTCTGGTTTGCCTTGGCTTACTGCGTGCTCAGCGGCCTCCGCAGCACGGGCGATTGCATCAGCAGCGAAAAGCGGGAGGGCACGCTGGGGTTTCTGTTTCTGACGGATCTCAAAGGGCACGACATCATCCTGGGCAAACTGATTCCCAACTCCATCATTCATGTCACGGGTTTGGTCAGCCTCATGCCGGTGCTGGTCATCCCCCTCCTGCTGGGCGGGGTGAGCGTGACGCTGGTGGCCAAGGTGGGAATCACCCTGATGGCCGCCATGTTTTTGTCGCTTACCGTGGGCATGCTCTGCTCCACGGTGGGGCGGCAGGAGCAATTCACGGTGGGGTCGGCGTTGGGAATCATGATCCTGCTGGTCGGCGTATTCCCGTTCGTGGCCGCCATCCTGGAGGAAAATTCTGAGCGATATGAGTCGCTGGTGACGCTGCTACGCGTGTTCAGCCCGGGCTACGCCTGCTGGTTGGCCTCGATCAGCGCCGGCAAGCATGCGGATCTCTGGCCGTGGTCGCTGGGCGGCATGCTGGCCTTGGGATCTCTGGCGCTGGTGCTGGCCAGCCTGCTGGTGGGCCGCCTCTGGCAGGAAAAAGTGCCCTCGACGCTGGGGTTCCGCCTGCGCACGCGCTTGGGCTGGATCCTGTATGGCCGGTCGGATACGCGGCGCGCTTTCCGTCGCCAGTGGCTCGAAGTCAATCCGATCGCCTGGCTGGCCTTGCGCAACCGGCTCCGGCTCTGGGTGGGCTGGCTGATCCTGGCCGGGAGCCTGGCGTTCTGGATATTTCTGCGCCTTGGCATCGGTACGAAGATGTTCGCGGGCCCGACTTCGGAAGTCATTCTGTTCCTCCTTCTGGGACTCATCAAAATGGCGATGGCTTCGGAGTCCGGGGTGGTGTTCAGCCGGGACATCCGCAACGGCGCTATGGAATTGGTGCTGACCACCCGGCTGAGTGTGCCGGAGGTTTTGGCCGGCCAATGCCGGGCGCTCCGAAAAATGTTCCAGGGACTCCTGGCGGGCCTCGCCGCGTTTACGCTGGGCCTGCTGATCGTGGCGCTGGTGGTTTCCTCCGAAACCTCCGGCCCTGACAAATTGGATCGCGCTTGGTACCTGCTCATCGCGATTCCGATACTGCTGGCCGACTTGTACACGCTGGCGTGGGTGGGCATGTGGATGGGCGTCGCGTCGAAAAATCCCCGCAACGCGGCCTCGGAAGCCTTCTTCCGGGTTTTACTGCTTCCTCATTTGGCGCTGGGTGCCGTATCCGCCTCGGTTGGGATGTCGAATCTGCTGCTCCATACCCACATCGAATTGGGTTTTGAGGTGTTCCTGGCGTTGTATGTCATTCTGAGCCTGCTGGTGGATTATTATTGGTATCGGCACGCCCAGGACTGCCTTGTGCGCGAGTTCCGGCAATATGCCTATCAGCGATACGAACCGGATCGCCCGCTCAGTTTCTGGGGCCGGATTGGCCGGACGTTGGGCACGGCCTGGGCCAAACGCGGGTGAGCTGATTCGAATCAGGCTGGTGGAATTGAGATTTCCAAGTTAAAGCTTGACCGTTCAACAACCGGAAATTAGGTTGCCTGCCATTGAAATATGAGCCGATTCAAAGTTATCTCGCTTCCCCATGCTTATCCTTCCACGGTGAATGAACGCCGCGTTGTCACTGCGGCAGGCGGAGAATACCTGGATGGCGACGGCATGCCGCTGGAAGAAGTTTTTAGACTCTGCGAAAATGCGGACGCTATTCTAGTCCGCTGGCACAAAATCGGGCCAGAGTTGATCCGCCGTTTCCGCTGCTGCAAGATCATTGTCCGTTACGGTGTGGGCTACGATAACGTGGACCAATCTGCTGCCACGGAAGCGGGTATCATGGTGGGCCACGCGCCTTCCTATTGCCTGGATGAAGTGGCAACCCATGCACTCGCGCTGTTGCTGGCCTGCGTACGCAACGTGATTCCCATCCAACGCCGGCTCACGCAGGGCGGATGGGCTCCGAACCCGCCGGAAAAAAGCTACCGGATGGTCGGGCGCACAATGGGTTTGGTGGGCTTCGGGAACATTGGCCAGACGGTGGCGCGCAAGCTGGGCGGCTGGCGCATGCGGCTGCTGGCGACGGACCCTTTTGTGGAGCGAGAGACGGCGGCGGCGCTAGGCGTTGAACTGGTGGATCTGCGCACGCTCTGCCGCGAATCGGATTTTATTTCCCTCCACGCGCCACTTTTGCCGGAGACACGGCACTTGGTCAGCCATCGCGAGTTCGAGCTGATGAAGCCGGGCGTCATCATCGTTAACACAGCGCGTGGTCCAGTGCTTGACGCGGAGGCGCTGCTGGTGGCGCTGAATACCGGGCGCGTAGCCTCCGCGGGGCTGGACGTGTTTGAGTTGGAGCCGTTGGATCTTAACTCACCGTTGCGATCACACCCACGCGTCGTCATTTCTGACCACACGGCCTGGTATTCGGAGGAATCAGTCGCTGAACTGCAAACGACCGTGGCGGAAGAAGCCGTGCGCGTCTGCACCGGCGGGCTGCCGGTGTCACTCGCCAATCCGGAAGTGCTGCACCGTCTGGGGCGAAACGCTGAGTGGACGCTCAGCTACGCCGCGCGTTGGCAGCTAAAGCGATTGGAGCAGAAACGAATCGGTTAGCTATATTGATTCCCTCAACAAGTTGATCAAAAGCTAGTCAGGGGATGTTTTGCGTTTCCGGCATCGGTAACTCACCCGTAAACGGAAAAAGCCGCCAATGCAGGGCCGAAAAATGTCAAAGAAACAGGGTTGACGACTCCAAGAGCGGGATTAATGTTCGCACCATGGATGCAAGCCAAAATACAATGCTCCTTAACCGAATCGCGGCGAGTTGGTTAGGTTAGGTGAGGGCCGAAAATAGCAGACAGCAAATCCAACATCAAAATAGACAATCAAAACAAAACCATGAAAACCATTATTCGATTCAGCACCGGAATGTTCGCGCTGGCAGGTGTTTTGTCGGCAGCGCTTGCGCAGGAAACGAACGAGCACCCGCTGGGTGGCTTGACCCCAGGTGCTTCGTCCGCAAAAACATCGCAGCCCGTGTTCGATACTTGGGAAATCACCGGACGAACCTTCGCTAACCTAAACGAGCTTACGGGCTACGCGAAGGATGGCGGCTTCGTGGTGGTCGGAAGGTTCGGAGATTTCCACGCGCCAGCCAAAGTGGTCGGCATACGGACTGGCACAAACTCCATCAGTTACCGGCGCAAGAATGGCAGCGCAGGCAAATATCCCGGCTTTGACGGCTTTGAACTCAAGACGGTGACCCTTGAAGACCCGGCAGGAAATGAAACCATCGTCGTGTTGCGTTCGCACGAAAAGGTTGTTCCGGACGCGGTCACACTTTCCAAGCCAGTTTTATCGAATCCGTTGTCGCCCACTGCGCTGGTTCTGACGACCAATGATCCCGCACCGGACAAGGTCACCAAACCGGAGCTGATTGTTGCGTCTGTTTCGCCAGACAAACTTCCGGTCGAAGACGCCTGGCGGCTCGTGGAGGCAGGTCGCAAACTTTCTGCCGCCGACTTTTCTGCCGGTGAGTTAAAGCTTCAAAAAGACCCGACCGACCTCGCGACTCGGCTGCAGCTTTTGGGGCACGAGGGGCATGGTCATCCAATGTCGCCGGCGGGAGTCAAACTCTTACTGGGAGTAATTGAGAACAATCCGCGCAGCCGCATCGCCGGTCCAATTTGCATTGTCATTTCCGCTTTTGACCAACAAACCTTCACGCGGGCAATCGGACTCTGGCAGGATTTTATCACAGCCAACCCCGCTGACGTGCGCATCCTCGGCAACGCGGCCATGTGGATGGAGCAATTCGCCATGGTTCAGCCGGAATTTAAAGGCAAGAGCAAAGCCCTGTATGAAAAAGTCCGCGCCCTCGAACCGAACAACCCGGACTGGGCGGAACATATGGGGCGCGCCTGGCTGGGGGAGGCCACCATTCTGAATGCTCCTGAACAAACGGATCAGCGGATTGCCGCCGCCAAGCAGTGCATTCAACAATTTGAAGCCGCCGAGCGGCTGCGTCACCAATCCAGCCGGGACGCATACCGCATGCAGAGTGGCGAGAGTTATCTTGAAATCTTGGCCCGGGCTTCCCTGCTGGCGGGCGAAACCAATCAGGCAAAAGCCTACGCCACCCAACTCCTTAAAACCGTTGATGCAAAGACGGACACATGGAACTACGGCAACCTGATCCACGGTTACAATTCGTTCCTCGGCTTGATCGCCGTCCACGAGGGTAAACCCGACGAAGCTGCAAAGTATCTGCTCGCCGCCGGCAAGACTCCCGGCTCACCGCAGTTGAATTCATTCGGACCGGATTTCATGCTCGCCAAAGAGTTGCTGCGCCTCGGTCAAAAGGATGTGGTGCTGCAATATCTGGATTCGGTCGGAAACTTTTGGGGTAACACCAACAAGAACGCAGGTGAAAAAAACGCCAATACTATCCGCGTCAATCTAAACAACTTGCACACGTTGGAATCATACCGGCAGGCAATCCGAGATGGAAAATTTCCCGCTGATCCGAAGTGGTCGCGGTAAAATTTGCTCCATGAAAGAACTTCTCTTTAACCGTGAGGCCAGCATTGATTAGTGACTGTGACGGGTGGCGTTCGAGATAACGTATCTCCCCTTTCGGAACGCGAAAAGGGGTTATTAGAACAACGGCATATTTCCATTTAATCCTTTCCTTTTCTTTATTGCGGTCGCGTCGTGGTGCTTTTCCAACTGCCCATGTGCAGCCGGGCTGCAATGGCTCCCATTACGTGCCATCACTTTCCGGCACCCGTAGGGTCTCCATCCGCCGTATCGGTCTGGCTTCCATGTTTCCCCGTTACGGAACCAACTCTCCCGTTGCCGCTGACCCTCCCGTTGTTTTTTACCCTGATCCTCCTTACCACCAGTGATCGCATTCCGCCGGCCGAGATGGGCAAAGCCATGTTCCAGGTGGCGGTCTGGTTTGCCCTGGCTTACTGCGTGTTCAGCGGCCTTCGTAGCACGGGGCCAAGGGAGATGGCGTACGCGAGCCGCCGGAATGCCCGTGATGCGGTTACCGGGTTGGTTACGGTCGTCCCGGCTTGCATAACCGGTATAGGCGCATCGGGTAGTTGGTTTCGCCAGCCAGCCTGAAAGTAATTCCGCCAGTGGCCCCTGCGGTTACAGTCCCAATCGTTTGCCAATTAGTCGTGGCCAAGTCGGCATTGGCTTGGATCAGGTATGACGTATTGTTATTGCCAATGCCAGTCAACAGGAAAACTCCGTTCGAGAGTCCTGCCGTAGTGATGTCGAGCAACTCGACAGCCGTCACATGCAACAACGGCCCGTTGCCGCGTCCGTTTTCGCGCGAACCAAAAAGGTAACTTATTTTCTCGTCGTCCGCGTATAACCGGAACGTGACGGCACCACCGCCGATCACGTTCGCCACCAGGTTGCTGGTAAGCGGCAACGGCCAGGCGACTGCCACGTTGTCTCCCGGTGGCCAATATATGTTGGTGCAGAGCGGTTCGTGCGCCGTTGCAAGCAGCTCCGGCAGCGAACCAAATGCCACACCGTTGGTCGTCGGCGATTTGGTTTTACCTGTCCCTTCCACCCAACTGTTGTTGGACAACCATTCGATGACAAAGTAACCCACACCGATCCAATTGAATGTGGCGTCGTTCGGCTGTTCTCCACTCATGCCATAATTGCTGTTAAGTTCCAGGGAAATTCCAGTAACAGACCAACGGTTGGACCCGTAAGTCATGTTAAATAGGGCCACTGCATTCGACAGGTTGAACTCGACAACGCTTTGGAATTCACCCTTCAGCGACGATCCTGACGCAATAGCGAGGGTGCCAGCGGCGCCAAAATTCCGGCCGGTGAGATCGGCGCCGGTCGGATTGTTGGTGGAACCCGTGGCGAGAAAGGCGTCAGCGCTGGCGGTGCCGGTGAAAATAGTTTGGGCCTCGGCTGGGGAGAAGAGCCACAGGACCGGAATCAGGAAGGTCGTCGTCCATAATGTCCGGCCCAGGAAGCGCGCGCGCGGCCGCCAAAACCAAGCAAAAAAAACACTTTGGATATGATCAAAAACCGGGGAAATCTGCGTGTAGAGCCGGGATGCCAGTAACCATCCAATTCCTGATGGAAAACTGGTTTTGGTAGCCATTGCACCTCCTCCTACCGGACTGGCCGCGATGCGGTTCGGGAAAATTGCTTCTCGACGTGCGATCATACTCGAGCAGACTAAATCCGGCGCAGGGAGCGGTCAAGACCGGGATTCGGAATCAAACCATAACCTTATCTGATTCTCATCATGTCTTTTACTGACTCGCTCCCAACGGTTGCTTTCGCAGCCATCCGTGCCGGTGGGGCTGGGAACTCCTGATTTGCATACCATGGTGAAATTGAAGGGAATTTAGCGCTTCAGGTCAGGTAGAGGCCGAACAAAGCAGAGACTGAATGATACTATGGTTTGATAGTCAAATAGAGGCCACGAGTTTTTGATTACCAGGTTAGCGCTTGACCGTTCAACAACCGGAAATTAGGTTGCCTGTCATTGAAATATGAATAGGGCCTTATTTAGGGCGTTGTTAATGAATGATCCCCAAGCGATGGGTTATCGGTTCATTCAGCGGCGGATGGCCTGAAGCGTTCCGTGATGCGCTCGACACCTCCACGCGGTCCGGCCACGGGCTTAAAACCGGTTTCAGGTGACCAGCCGGTTTTCGACGGATACGGGTAGAGCGGCATGTCCAACTCGGTCTTTCCGTTAATGACACGCTGTGCCTGGATCATATCCGGAACGACACCCTTTTCACGCCAGTTGATCACCAGGCCAAGCATACTCGGCAGCTTGTTGATTCCGGGACCGGGTCCGTGGCTCATTCCGGGAATAATGTAGAATCTGAAAAACGCCTTGGCTTTTTCCACGGAACCGAAATGCTCGGCAACCCGTTCATAGTAGTCGAGCGTGGCGTGGTAGGGCACGCAGGAGTCAGCGGAACCGGACACCATAATCAGCTTGCCGCCGCGTTTTTCGAAGCGGCTCAGGTCGGGATTCTCGGCGTTCAGATATGGCCCCAGCGCGGTGGTATAGGTGTCCATGTCCTTTCCAAAATCTAGTTCCATAAGGTCTTTGTTCGCCCCGAAAACCCACTTGAAGAGATAGAGATGGCCGCGCGCGATATTGAAGGAACTGCCAAACGGAATGCCGCAGAATATGCGTTCGCCAGTGATGGCGTGTCGCGGTCCATCAAACAGTTTCCGGAGGGCTTCGGCGTGTGCTTCCGAGAGCGTGGCATCCTTCTGCCTTGCAAGCTGGATGACCGCCTCGATGTCGTTTGTGCCGCAACGCGGATCCGAAACGAGTTTGCCGTCCGTCTGCGGCGTTTCGCGGGTGGCCATATATTCGTTTCCGGCGCGGAGGATGTTGTTTTGCTGGCTCTCGGTGAAGGGGCAGCGGTGGAATATCTGCTCATTCCACAGGAAGTAGGCATGCAGCGGAGTACGGCAGTGGGCGGGAATGTTCGCGACAATGCCATCGTAGTCCTCGGGATACCGCTGCGCTTCCTGCAGCGCCTGCTGACCGCCGGTCGAGCCGCCGTTAAAGTACGAGTATTCGGGGTCTCGGCCATAGTACGCCCGCACAACCTGCTTCGCGCAGACCGTCATGAGGTGCGTGGCACGAAACCCGAAATCCTTCCAGACCTCCGGATTTTCGATGCCGGAATCGGCGTTCGGCGCCGTCCCCATATCGGTCGTTGCGACGGCATAGCCGGCGTGGCACATTCCGGCCAAACTGGCGGGATTGATGCTGCCCGCCGCACCGCCGTTGCCAAGACCAACCAAGCGCCCGTTCCAAGTCTCGGCATTCGGCAGCCAGATCTCCACATGGATATTGGATTTCCTGGCCGGGTTGAGGACGATCTTCACCATGGTCCGCGGCGGAAGGTTGCTCAACGACCGTCCATTGGGTATCGCCATGATCGGAGCGTCACTGTGCTCCACGAGCGCGAGTTTCCCTTGCTCGATCTTCAGTGCCCTAAGATTCGTCAGCCCATCCTGTTTCTCCAGACCGTCGGCGAACGCGGTCGTCATCATCCCCCCCAAAGCCAATAGGCACGCGCCGAGGAGCGCATTCAGGCCTGGCCTCACAAAGTAAGTTTTTTTGACTGGCATGAGTTTCAGTTTGTCCCGTTTATCCGCCGCGTCAAGCGCATTACCAACTGCCACGCAGAATGAGCATGGCCAACGCCAAAAGTAATTTCACTTATCGCGTGTCACTTATCGCGTTGCGGTGAGATATAGTCCTCACTACCGTGGTTACTCAATCTGCGCGCTGACTTTGTGTTTATTTCCTCTCCGACGGCAACGGTGAACAAACCATGCCCATCGGTGCCAATTCCTGGCCCATCGGCGAACGCCAGGATTTGCCGCCGAAATTGACGGTGACGGTCACGCCGTTGGCGAAGGTGGTGCGCTGGACATCGCGATCCGGGGTCAGGAATTCATGATTCGTCATTTCTGAATAGCCAGTGGCGCGGGCAATGGGGCAGGTGTCCCGGTAACTGCGCGCAAAGCGCTCCTTGTTCTTCTGCCAGAAATCGCGGTCGAACATGAACATCGGACCGGAGCCACACAGGGCATTGAAACGGTCGCGTTTATCCCAGATGGCCGGCAGTTTATTATTGTAATCGCCCTAATACCACTGCGACACAACGCAATCGTGAAAGACCAGTTCCCACAGCGGGAGACGATAGCGATGACCCACCTGGAATTTGGCCACCCGGTCGGGGACTTCGTCCACAATGCGCGCCGTGTTTCGCCCGGAGTCAGGAATGCGGTATTGGCTGAGGCTCATCATGCCCTCGAGGTAATGCAGATAAGGAACCGCAGCTTCAGTGCCGTTTTCGCAGCCAGTGACTTGTTTCATTTCGCGCGAGACGACGTCCAACAATTCCATGCGATGCTGCCGGCACTCGGAACGCGTCTGGGGGTGCGCCGATGAATAGCACTCGCGCAAGGCGGAAGCCGTGGTGGTGTCGATGAATCGGCAGCGGAAAGGGCGTTTCTTAAGATCCTCCAGGATGCGCTGGCGGGCATAGGGGGGCGCGACTGCGTCGCACAGGACCGCGCATGGGTACAACGTGCCGTCCTTGCCTTTGACCTGCCAACCCTTGATCCAGTCTCCACTTGCGCCGATGACAATGTCCTTCGGCCAGGCTTGCTGAACCCAATCGCCATGCCGGTAGCCACCCAGTTTATTGGTAATGAGGCTCGGATCCATTAAGTCCTGGTAGATGTCGTAGCGGCTGGTAAGCACGCCGGGAATTTCGTTGAGGGCGCGGATGGTTTCGGCCTGGCCGCCGGCACTCCAAAGGATGCGCTCAATGCCCAGGGCTTGCATCTCCTTCACCAGGCTGACGGCGCTGGAATCTCTCGCCCAGACGTTCACCGCGCCCACCAACAGGTCCACGTTGGGATTCTCCTGGCGTTTTTCAGCCAGGGTTTTCACGAGACCCCGCTGTTGGGCGTACGCACGGTAGCGTTTGCAAATCGCCACGTGTCCCCCTTGATCGAAGAAGACGTAGCGGATCTTGCGATCATAACCGAAATGCTTCTTCTGTGGTTCCCAAGCCGGAGCCACGCAGAGGTTGCCGTCCAGCCGTTCCAGCCGGATTCGGGCATCATTGGGCGTTTCCAGAATTCCCATGTACCCGCGCTGGCCGTCACTCGCGCCAAAGAACCCCATGCAGATGCCGAAGCTGCTATAAGCGCTGAGCGCGGTGGTCGGGATGCTGGCATCCTCGACCGGATACGAGATGCCCTCGTTCATCGGGATGACGAGGTAGCTGCCGCGCTCGGTGACGAAGGGTTGGGGAAACGTCAGGTTCCCGGGCATTTCCGCTTGGGCGTCCGCCGCCAACTCGATCAATACTTCCGGCGACTCTGCGGGGATACTCAGGCCCACATGATAACCGAGGCCGCTGGGGACATGCAGCCACGAGGTCTCGATGGCGTTGGCACCACTGTCGGCTGCGCGCGCGCTCAGGAGGCGGTTATCTGCGGTTAACACCTTCTGGCTCCATTGTTGGTGGTTGCGTTGGTCCTGCACCGTTATCCGGCCATCGGCACCGTTGAGCGAAACTTGGATCAGCCGATTATGCAGGGAGACGCTGGCCGGGACTCCAGCCGAAACCTGACTCAGCGCGAGACCAAGGAGCACTGATACTGATAGCAGAAAATTGTTTTTTTTAACCATCGCCCGCCCGCCTTCCGGATTGGTCGCGAAGCGGTTAGGGAGCATTGGTTTTTGGCTGTCAAACATGCCAAAAACACTAAATCCTGCTTCTGGAGTCATCAAGCCAAAATTAGGTTGGAGACGGTGGGCTTGCAGGTGGAAGGTTGCCAATTGAAATTTAACCCAGAGCAACTCATTCTCCGTTTGATATTAAACGTGGATTCCTTTTCCAGGCCGCCATGCCGCGCAAATCAAGAGTCCAGTTCCGGGTGTCAGCGACGCCGTGGGGCTCGGCGGGAGACCATTTATCCAGACGCTGTGGATCAGCACAATTCTTTGGGAACGATTCAAAAGGAGGCATCATGAAAAACAGGAAAAACTGATTCTGCTGAACAACCCTACCGGCGGGGAGATTTCCCATTTTCCTCTAGTTTCACTTCCTCTGCCCCTTGACCTGCCTGTTGATGGATTGTCCCCACTCCATCGGCAGTTGCTTGGCGCCAGGACGGACGGGCATAACCTCGGGGAGTTGCTTGCCCGCTTTAAACATCTGCACCGCCTGCTGGGTCAGCCAGAGATAGTGGTCCGCCCCCATGTTCTCGGTCGGAATATACTTGCTCTTCACGAGCGCGGGGGTGTTATCCGTACTCTTCATGATCGCGGTGGACTCGTTGAATTCGTCGAACATCCCGATAAAGACGATACGGCAGCCCGCTTTCACGACCCGCTCCCAAAGCCCCCAATAACAATGACCCTTGCGCCGCGGTATGGCGCCGAAAGGTCCATCCAGCCCCTCGCCCGTTCGCATGGCGTTATACCAGCTAAAGCCGGGATACACCGTGGGCGCGTACTCCTGGTGCTTGGATTTACAATAGGCCAGGTCCTTGGCCAGGCGCTCGCCGAAGGTCTCCCCATAGACACCCAAAAAATCGTTGTCGGTCGTGGCGTACCGTCCGCCATTCCAAGGCGAGAAGATGTCCGCCAGCGCGAAAATCTCGGTCAGCTCCTTGGCGGACGAGCAGTCGTATTTTCGTTCCGCGAAATAGCAGGGAACTCCGAGCATGATCGCGCAATTCCCGTATTCCGGGTCGTGCTTCAGGAACTCGATGAATTTCTTCACCTCATACCGATGCGGGCCACTCCCCTTTTTGCCCCCGTGGCCGATTCCCCAAAGGCACACCAGCGGCTTTCCTTGGTAATAGAGGTAATGCGTTTTTTGGCCTCCCGTCATCTGGTAATCGTCCACGAGGCGCTTAAAGTCGCGGATCAGGACCTCGGCGTGATCCTCGTCCTGGCTGTAATTGGAAAGATCGTACATGAGCATGAAGGCCCGGCCTTCTTTCTTCGTGGATTCAAGACAGTTCTTGAGGACTTTAAGGGCATCGCCATCCCGATGGTCATTCTTCTTTAGCATCCAGTAAAAGCGTTGAAAGGCCATGGCGTCGATACCGTATTCCCGCATCCACCGGCAATGCAAATCCGTCGTGGAAGCGTCGAGCGAACTAAACACCGTGGCGGGGCTGCCGTCCAAAAGCTTGAACGGACAAGTGTATTTGCGCTCGTATTCCGTCATGTCCGGCCACTGGTCCACGGCCATGTGTTCGTCATCAATTTGGGAGGATTTGCCCCACTGCTGCCAGGGGGCTTTGGTCCCGTCTTTGCCGTCGCCTCGAAACCAGCCCTGATACCCCGCCATTACGAGCTTTTCGCAGTTATCCCACCGCGACTCCTTCGCGTGTTTGGACGCCGCGGAAGCCGCCGGAATCAGCCCAACACACAAAGCCAATCCAAGCAGCAATTTCAAATTCATGTTCGTTTCCCCTGAATCTGTCCCGAGTCTTGGGTGAAACTCGGTCTGCCGCCCTTGTGCAGCGGCACCTCGTTTAAGGATCAGGCCGTCCCGGTCAAATTTAGTTCTGTTCATGTGTGCGCCATTCTGCCTGGCGGTTCCAGACTTTCAGATCGCGGAATCGCATGCGCGTTCGGTACATCAGTCGCAGGCCGATGCGCCCGGAGTTGAAGACTGGTCCGGTTGACATGGTGGGGCTGTCCGTGGCTTCCATGACCCATCGCCCATCGAGCGCGCAGCGCAGCTTGGCCCCCTCCTGAACGAAGAGCAGCGTGTGCCAACAGTTCGTGGCGATGGGGGGCAG
The DNA here is from genome assembly GCA_037139415.1 of Verrucomicrobiota bacterium. Taxonomy (NCBI): domain Bacteria; kingdom Pseudomonadati; phylum Verrucomicrobiota; species Verrucomicrobiota bacterium. The sequence goes on from JBAXGN010000018.1 coordinate 29,127, forward strand.
GGCGGCGGTCCCGAGCCCCCAATTCCAGGGGTTCTTAATCAGCACCTGGCTGCCAACGTCCGCGCGCACGTCGCCGGTGCGGCGGAAGAACTCCCAATGATAGTTGCGCACGCGGTCGCCAATAATGGTAGTCATGGCGCCGGTGGTTCGGGGCGGATGGTCATTAATGAAGTCTTCACGCTGCATCCCGGACGCCTGGAGAACTAACAAGGCCAGGCCGAAATTGCGTTCCGGCCGGAATTCGAACTGCACCGCCAGGTCGCCTTCATAGGAACGCGGACTCCATAGATACATCCGGCTCTCGAGACCGATTTGCTCGGGCGTTTCCAGGAGCAGGCCCTCGGGCGTGATGCGCCGTTCTTTCATCTCATAACCGGGTTCCAGGCACCCTTGCTGCACCCAGCCGGTCAGGTCCGCGGTATTGGTGAACGACCAGGCGGACTCGAGTCTCCAATCGGTCCCGGGCTTCCATTTGGCGCGCGGCTTGGGCTGGATGGTAAACAGCCGCTGCAGCTCCTTGGTGACTTCCGCCGCGGGTTGTGGACGGGCGGCGGCGAACGAGCCGGCTATGTCGCGACCGGTCAACTCTTGGTCGTAAATTTGGAAGCCGGAAAACGCCATCGCCGTAGTGCCGAGGAACAGTTTAGGATTGGGCGTCTGCATTTGGAACGGGTAATCAACGGTCCCGGCGAGGATGCCATTCACATACAACCGCATACGCTGGGCGTCCCGGTTCCAGGTGAGCGCCATTTGGTACCACTGCCCCTGGCTCAGCGGCAGGTGCTCGATGAGAACCTGTGGGGTGAGTTCGAAATCCCATTTCGCGCGACCAGCCACGAACTTGGCTATCACCGTCGGATACCAGGCCGAACGCCAATACCAGCCGAAAATGCTCTGATTGCGGTCGTTGATGGGAAGCGCATCGGCGACCAGGGCGTATTCCTGGGCATTGGTGTCTTTGGACACAAAGCACTGCTTCACGGTCGCCACCGTCAGGGTTTCGAGCGGGGCCACCCAGAGAACCATGCTTCCGCTGGGCTGCTGGTGGGCGGTGGTGGTGAGTTCCAACACCGTTTTCAGGCTGGTGGGATGGTATCCCGTGCGGCCATTCAGCCGCAGGAACCGATACGGCCCCGTCTGTGCGAGCGAGGCGCCTTGGACGGCGAACGAGCCGTCGAGGGGGAGAACAACCACCGGCGACACGGCGCGCGCCGAGTTCAGCGTTATCAGGAGAAACGAAACGATGAAAAATCGCATACGATTATTCCTTCCAATTCAGAACCGCACAGCGGGCGCCGGCCCGGATTAGCCATTGGTCGCCTTGTTGTTCCACTTGAATGGGAATCGGCTCGTTCCCCGTGCCGCACCAAGAGAGGGCAACGGCATGACGCCAGATGGCCGTCTCCTTTTCAAACCGCAGGCCATAAAGCGAAACCGGTTTGCCCTCACGGTTTTTGGCGGGCAGATCCCCGTCGCTGATGGCCACGCCGGCGGGCGTGAGCGGCTGGATGCGCAGCACGGCCTTGCTGCCGCGCGCGAGGTAGGCGCCGTCTGGATTCCGCGCCGCCTTGTTCCGCGGGTGCAGCCGCAGCTCGAGCTTATGTGCGGCGGAGAGTTGGATGTCATCCGCGACGATGAGGACGTCCGGCTTGAGGAAAAGCAGGTGGCGGACGTACCGGCGCAGCCCCATGGTGGCAGGGTACGCTTGCGTCGCGTCCCCGACAATTTCATCGAACTCGGGAGCCGATTTCGCCCGCAGAACTGACGGCTGGAGTTTGAGCTTCATCTGCGGATTCCCGTCGAACCACATGCCCCCCTCGCCCACCTGGCCTTTGCCGTCAACCAAGAGCGTGTTGTGCTGGTCCGTCATCTTCCACATATAGCCGTCGTCGCGCAGCAGCCATTCGCCATTCGCGAAGAGGACGAAATGGTTGGCGTCCGGATGCGCGTGGCCGCTGCCGACGCCGGTATCGAATGCGCGGGTGGCACTATGGCCAATGGCCGGACCGCACCGGAACACGAGCAGCGAATCACCGCCGGACCAGCCGGTGCGGGCGGAGACGATCTCCATGTCGGTGAAGTGGTGCAGCGTGGGGAGACCGGCGGGGGGCTGCTCGGGGAGGGCCGGGTCGTACCAGAGCAGGTTAAGCCAACTGGCGGTCGGAGTGACAAACCCGGCGCGGTCCAACTCGCCGGCCAGCCACTGCGCGCGGCCATCGCGATTCATGACTGCCAGGCGGCGCAACGAATAATCCGGCCCGTAGCCTGGCGGGTTGGAGAAGTCGCCCATGTCCACGCAGGTCTGCTCCCTCGCCCAGGAGTTTCTGGGGAGCGCCAGGTAAAGCCGGTAGCGGGCGGTGTGACGCCACCAGTCGCTGGAAGGGTGCTCGCCGAGGAGATCGCCCGCCATGTTCCAGTATTTCAGCATGTACTCGACGGCATAGCCCCAATAAGAGATTCCCTCCTGGTTGGCGCCGTCCGGTCCGAGAGCTTGCTCGGTGCGGTGGAACTTGGCCAGGGCGCGGGCGAGCCAGGGGACGGCCGTGGCTTCAAAGCCTTCCTCATCGAAGACGGCGAAGGCCGCGGCGGAAAGCCCCGTGATGTTGACCCACAAGTGATTCTGCAGAATATGGTCGCGCCAGCTCTGCGTCGAGGTGGCGCGGTACATGACGGCGCCGCGTTCCTGGAGCGCGCGGCGAATCGTTTGAAGGGTGCCGGCATCCAGGTCACGATAGAGCCAGTCATAGACGAGCGCCAAGCCGAACAACTGGTGGCCGGCCCCCAGGTCGGAACCTTCCGCTTTGCCCACGCCCCAGTGCGGATAGCCGCACGAGGCGAGCGACCAATCCTTGGCGGCTTGCAAATAGCGCGCCTCGCCGGTGAGCCGGTAGGCGAGGGCGAAAAAGGGCAGGTTGCTGCCGACATCACGCTGCCAGAGTTCATAAGGATCGTCAAAGCGGCCCGAGGCGCTGGCATGGTAGGCGGGCGGGCGGGTGGCGGCCAACGCGTCCGCGCGGTTCTGCACGGCCAGCCAGGCCCCGGCCTGCGGGCCTTGAATGGCGCGCTTCAGCGCCGCGATTTTGGCGTCAGTGAGGAAAATGCGGGGATGGACGCCGCGCGTGGCGCGCAGGGTGCGCAAAGCCTTTTCGGGCAGGGTGTCATCCGGGGGCGCAGCCGCCGGGGCGAGCAGCGCCGCCGAGACCAGCAGCGACCCGAGGCAACGGCTGAGCAACCGGATTGGCCGTCGGTTGCCCTTGGCACTGTGTTGGTAGAGCGTTTTCATGAATTCAGCGGGGCTCGAGTTCTGGACCGCCAAATTTGATATCGTAATAATGAACGGCGATGGTTTCGGGAGCCGGATCGCGATAAATGCCGAATTTCCAATAAGGTCCGGTGTTACTGACATAGCCGACTGGACCCTTGTAATTGGCGATTTCTTTACCATCTCGCCACACCTGAAGGTGCCCGGCCTTCTGGCTGTACTTGATGCGATAAACCAAGCGGTAAATCCGACCGCGCTCGAACGCGGGATCGACATAAATTGCCTTGGAGCCGGGATTGTGTTTCAGCGGCTTTTCCGAAGCGGTGCGCACGGTGATGCGGAATTGATCGCCCGCGTTGAGCTCTTGGCCCACCGGGGGAGAGGCTGACTGGTCACCCGGATCATTAGATGCCTTAAGCTGGCCGATGACGAGCCATCGGCTCGAAACTTTGGGGCCTGGCTCCACCATCAAACCAAATGAAAACCAGATGTCTTCTTCCAACGGAAACTTATGGTTGGAATTGGAAATTTCATTGCGCTCGGCGGCATGAGAACGTTGTTTGTCCCATTGCGCGATGTCGCCTTGACGCAGCTCAAAACGAAGATCGCCAGGTTTCGGGTTAGTGATGGCCCAATCCCCATCGCCGTTGTCGGTACTCCAGTAGTAACCGCCAATGAAACATTTGGCGTTTCTGCCTTTGCCTGTGCAGGTGTTTTCCTTTTGGGCCGCGTCCGCCCGCACCTGGTTAGCTGACTGAGGCAGAGCCAAGGGAGGTCCGGCGGCGGGCAACGCCGTCAACGGCGCGAGCAGCAGGGCGGTGAGGAGTGTGAGGGTACGTTTCATGGTGGTTCGATCCAAAATTGATAAGCAATTATTTTCGGAACGCCAGCGCCAACCCCGACTGAGCGCGGGGCGGTTATGGTTTGGGTTGCTCTTGCCCACCCACAATCTCCGTCTCCACAATATTCACCCAGTGCGGAAACTTCTGGCTGGTGTTCCCAAACCCCTTGATCCGCACATACCGCGCCGTCCCCGCCGCCTTGAACGTCTCAAACCCCTTATCCTTCCCGCTGCTCTGGCCCGAAAACACCGTGGTCCACTTCTGCCCGTCCTCCGAAAGCTCAAGGTCAAACCGATACGAGCGGCTCTCGCCCGAGAAAAACATGATCCGCACCGCCCCGACCGCCTTCGCGCTGCCCAGGTCATACTGAATCCACGCCCCCGCCTTCGCATCCTTGACTTCCGCGCGCCAGCTCGACGCCGGCGTGAGCACCCCGTCAATCGTCTTCTCCGCCGGAAAATCCCCAACCCCGCCCGCCGCCTTGCTCTCCGCCGCACTCGCCGTCACCCCCGCCACCTTGATCGTCGTCGGCTCCGCCGCCGTCACCACGCACGCCATCGCGCACACCACCACCGTCATTATTCGTTGCATGTTCATCTTTGCTGCTTTGTTTGTTAGTTGTTGTTGTTGTTTTGGATTCCCGCCACCCCCGATTTGACGCGGGGCGGTTAGGCTGGGCTTGCCATTGCCGCCGCCCGTCACCTTAATACTTTCTGAATTTGCTCGATCGGTGCCTCGCGTGGCTGGCATTGAGTTTTGGCCGCCACACCGGCTGCCGCGCCTGCGGCGGCCCCAACGGCCATGGCGATACACTGAACCCGGTAGGAAGCGTGCGCCTCATGGCTTCCGCTAATGCAGCGGCCCGCCAGCAGCAGACCGTCCACTTCGCGCGGCACCAGGCAGCCGTAGGGGATGTCGTAAGGCTTGACCTTGGCCGCGAACCGCTCCGCCTGGCCGCTGCCCGACGGGTTGTGAATGTCGATCACAAAACTTGCGTCGCGCACCACCGCCTCAGGCCATTTGCGTCCCTTGATCAAATCTTCCCTAACCAGGTAACTCACCCCGAGAAACCGCCGGGTCTCGCGAATGCCGACTACCGCTGGCATCGCTGAGAGGTAAGCCCGCTCGTGGCCGGGCGCGTGTTTCTTGAGAAACTCCAGCACCTGGAAGGCCTGTTTGCGCGCGGCCAGCTCGGCGCGAGTCAGATCTTCCACCTTGGTCCCATCAATGCCATTGACCTGCGTGGCATTGATCACGCGTTCGTTCGGATAACAGGAGGCATAAACGCGAATGACACCAATGGCCTCCGGCAATTCTCCGGTCTGCTGCCCCTTGCGCACGACGTCGTGCCACGTTCCTTCCGGAACGGAAACCTTCATGGCCGCTTCTTCACTGCCGCACAACAAACCTTCGGCAGTATTCACTCCGCCAATGCGGTACTGGATCGTCGCCGGCTGCAGAAGTCCATCACCCGGCCGACCCTGTTCAAAGGCCGCCCCGGCGGCAAAGGCCACATCGCCATCGCCGGTGGCATCTACCGTGACGCCGGCCTCGATGCGCAGACTTCCTTGTTTGCAGATCGCGCGCACGCCGCTCACCCGGTTGCCTTGCTGCAAAGTTTCCGTGGCCCAAGTGTGCAGCAGCACTTTCCCGCCCGCCTCAAGCACCAGGTCGGCATATTCCAGGTCCATTCGCTCCATCTGCGCGGCACGCCCGCCCAGGCGCTGAAGCACTTCACGGACGAACGCACTGTTCGAGGCGCCCATTAGCGGGCTCACACCCGCCTGCACACCCATGCCCCCCATGCGGCCGTAGCGTTCAACCAGCAACACCTTCGCGCCTTGGCGCGCCGCCATCGTGGCCGCCGCCATGCCGGAGGGGCCGCCGCCACAAACCAAAACATCGGCGCGAAAAACAGTTTCTTTTAAACGTTGGAATGGTTTGGCCTGCCCAAGGCCAGTCGGCGTCGACGCTTCCGCCCCCCAGCCGAGCGAACCCGCCGCCATAACCCCGCCCGCCCCGACAAAGTGCCTACGAGTGATGCCATTTTTCATAAACTACTTATAAGATATTACTTTCTGGTTAGCCTTGATGATTTCGAGTGATGTCAGCCGTTAAATGATTCGCACCTGGATGTTGCGCCAGCGGCAAACCGCGCCTTCGGCCCAGCGGTTATGCCCCATGCTGTCATTATCATGGACTTCAAAGCCAATGCGGCCCGCCGGTCCAAGCAGACGCTTCACCAACGCCGGACTAAAGCCCGGCGCCGTGATGGTTGTGGTGTCGAGTTCACAGATCTTGGCTCCGTTGATCCACGTGGTGATGGTGGGCACCTCGCCGACACAGCGCACTCGGAATTGGTTCCAGTCGTTAACCCGCCACGCTTTCGAGAAGTCGGAAAAAGGGGCAGCGAATTGCATCTTAGGACAGGGGAACTTTGATTCGCTCCCGCCCTCGCGCAAATTCCCGACGCGAAATCCTGGCAGTTCATCTCCGGTTACCGAGAAGGGGGCCGCGCGAAAGGACCCCAGCTTGTTTCCAAAAACACCCCCAATCGCACCGTTCGGACGGTGGTCAACGTTGATTTGGAAACCCACGTTGCCGAGTTCATGGGCGCGGAGCATTATCCCCGTGTCCGCCGGCCAGTCGGGACGCGCTTCCAGTTCCAGTTCAAAGTCACCAAAAGTATCGTCCGTAAGCAAGTAGGCGCCCAGGCCGGACCCGGGTGGCTGTTGGCCGCCAACGATCGCTCCGTCCACCACCTCCCAATGTCCGCGATGATCCAGCACGCGCTGGCGCTTGGGGTCCGCGCCATACCAGGCATGCAGGCGTTCGCGCAGCTCGCCGGAAGGTATCTTTTCCGCGTCAATCGCTGGCGGAAACCCCAAACGCGGCACGGCGTGCCAACCTTTCAACGTCCGACCGTCGAAGATTGGACGGAAAGCCGTCCCGGTGGGAGAATCTGCCGGACGACCAATATGCGGAAGCAGAACAGCGCCACCGCAAAATGCAGAAATTCTCAAAAAATGACGACGAGGAAGGTAATACATAATCACGCGAGAGGAGCGAACCGTGGTTTTGTTCAAGTTTCCGCAAACGCCATGGCCGCCTTCGTGCGTGGCAAGGCGCGCAAATAAGATGAGCCGGTTCGGACAACATGCCTTGAGGCTCCCAAAAACCAACTGCTCGCGCAAGGTCTAAAATGTCTTCGAGGTGGCGCGCGCGGCTCCATTTCGACCAGCCACGCCACGCGAAGGTCCACGTCCGAACAGCCCGCCTATCACCGTCAATCACGAAGCAGACGAGCGAATGAGACAACGACAAGTCTTGCCGCTTTACACCCGCATCCCTGTCTGGCACATGGCGCAGGCGGCAAAGCCCTTGCCGTGGATTTGGGTGGCGACCTTAATGCTGACGGCCATCAACTCCGCCGAGACGACTTTCAATGGCCTGGTCTGTGGTGGCATCTATACGTTCAAAAATCCGGAACAAATGGGGAAGATTGACAACCAGAAGTGTGACTTCGACCATCATACTAAAAACGCGAACGCTGAAAGCCAGCAGTTAGGAGCAAGGAGTTGGAATGGACAAAAATGAACTGCATGGTTTGCGTGACACCTAACATTTGCCGATGCCTTGAAAAACCTTGGGTGTTGGTTCTTTTTGTCAAAAGGTGGAACCAAGGTGCTTCCTTAAGGCCTGCTGCTAAACGATGGGCCGGCTCCGATTTTGTCCGTTGCGTCGTTCGCGGCCTTTTCAATGCCGCTTATTTGAACTGGTTTAGCGGTTATGTTTTCTAGCTGCTTGGTTGCTTCCAATAGTTGCTCGGTTATGGTTATTAGTTGTCCGGTTATGGCTTTTGTCTGCGTTTCATCATTCATAGCTAAATAATGTTTTTTGGTCACTTCTTTTCCGCATCCAGCTTGGCTTTTTCCAGTGCCGCTTTGGCATCGGCTTTCTTTTTATCCGCGTCCAATTGCGCTTGGGCCGCGAGCTTTTTGGCTTCGATCTTGGCCTTATCAACCGTGGCCTCCGCCTCCGCCGCTGTTTTGGCGTCCGCTGCCGCGGCGTTCACCGCGTCCTTTTTATTATCAATCGCCCTTTTGGTGATTTCTGTTTTTTCATCTTGGACCGACTTCTGTTGGTTGCAGCCCACGAAGGCAAATGCGGCAAATGCCACGAGTACTAGTGTTTTCATAATTATTATTGTTTTAAATATTTATTTTCGGATCAACAATACGCCTTTGGCTGGTCCTCGGCTATGGGGTGTAACCCTACCCGCACAGTCTCGAAAATCGGTGAATACATTTATCCAAAACCAACCAGGGTTGAATTCATGGTCGTCGGCAAGGTGTTCCCCATCATTTATGGTAGGGTTTCACCCCATGGCGAAGGCACCTTGGCTGGCGCAAGTTAGGAGGGTTGGCATTTGGGTTGATCGCGGTGAAGCAATGTCTCCAGCGCGCCTTCAACCAGACACCAACACGAAATACAAAAAAAACGCAAAGAACGAAAGACAATTATGTTAAATAAAGTAAAAACCTTAAAGGGTTACAAATTGGACAGCTTGGACGGGGAAATTGGGAAGGTCAAAGAATTCTACTTTGACGACCAGCACTGGACCATTCGCTATCTGGTTGCGGACACGGGACACTGGCTCACTGGCAGAAAAGTACTAATTTCCCCGTATGCATTGAACAGTGTGATTAAGAGCGAAAAGCATCTATCCGTTAACCTGACCAAAAAACAGATTGAGAACAGTCCTTCTTTAGCGAGTCACAAGCCCGTCTCCCAGCAATTCGAGGATGACTACTACGGCTATTATGGTTGGCCGTCGTATTGGAGCGGGGCATCCGTGTGGGGCGATTATCCTTACATTGAACGTGACCAAACCAAGTGGGGCACACATACCAAAGCTGCGAAGTCCTGGGATCGCCATCTCCGCAGCACGCATGAGGTGACGGGTTACCATCTCGAAACGCTGGACGGCGAGCTTGGCCACATCGAGGATTTTGTCATTGATGACGCGTCTTGGGCGATTCGGTATCTGATCGTCAAAACACAAAACTGGTGGCCAGGGAAAAGCGTTTTGGTTTCACCGCAATGGATCGAGCGCGTGAGTTGGAGCGAAAAGAAAGTCTTCATTTCTCTTTCGCGAGAGACCATCAAGACGTCCCCGGAATATACCGAGGAGTCGCTGCTCACGCGGGATTATGAAATTGGACTGCATGGGCATTACAGCCGCAAAGGATACTGGATTGATGAACGGGTGGCCGCGTAATCCCGACGCAGGGAATCCCGATCCTGGGCTTCAAGTGAATGCGATTATCCGGGCGCATCCTTGAAGCCCGGCTAGCATGGGTTGACGCCAAGACGCAAGCTCGTACCAGTGTGATCACCTATGAAAACTAAAAGTAATATTAGAGACTTTCCGGTCGTTTGCGTGGGCGGTTCGGCTGGTGGCCTCGATGCCTATATCCGGTTATTGCGACATCTGCCGGCTGATATGGGGGTTGCGATTGTCATCGTGAATCACCTGCGAACCGTTGACACCCAACTCCACGAGATTCTACCGCGCTACTCAGCGATGCCGGTTGAACTGATCACGGAAAGATTGCTCATTGAGCCCAACCATGTATTTATTATCCCGGCGCAGCGTGATTTGCACGTGCTTGATGGGGAGTTCCGGCTAATGCCGATTTCAAAGCCCAGGGGATGGCCGGACGTGATTACGGTTTTCCTGCGCTCCCTAACGCAACACTGGGATGGTAAACTGATTGCGGTTATTGTCTCTGGTTATGATGGAGATGGGGCCGCCGCGCTCTGCGGCATCAAAGACGTGGGGGGCATTACCATTGCCCAGCAGCTCGACACCGCCGGGCAGCCAGATATGCCGAAGAGTGCCATCGCAAGTGGGTGCATTGATTTTATTCTTTCGCCTGAGGATATAGCGAAAAAGCTGGTGCAAATTGCGGCCGCAGTTGCATAAACGGAATTCAGAATGACGGAGAAAAATGATTTTTCAGGAAAATACGCCAGCAGAAAAATGGGGGGCCGGACATGGCAAAAAGATTGACTGGCAGAAAAATTAAACTGAAGAAATTGGAAGCTTGAAGTCAGGAGGTGGAATGAGCATGGAATTCAAACCGCGAAAGCTGAAAGCCAGGAGTTGGGAGCAAGGAGTTGGAATGTACTATCCTCATTTCTCCCCAACCTCCTGCAGCACTGCCCGCATAAAACCGAGCGCATAGGCCATCCCGCAATGCCACGGAGCGGCGCAACTCATCTGCGGTGCATGATCCGGAATCAGCACGCCGTCAAACCCGTTTTGTTTCAAGATGCGGATCACGCGTCTCATATCCACGTCCCCTTCGTCAATAAACGCTTCTTTATAGGTCGGCACTTTGCCGCGCACGTTGCGAAGGTGGACATAGCCCAGTTTGCCTTGTCGGCTATAAGTGTCCACCGTTTGATAAATATCCCCCTCACTCATTTCCGCCAGCGTCCCAACGCAAAACTCCAGCTTATTGCGTGGGCTGGGCTTCAAATCAAGCAACCGTTGATACAGGTGAGGCTGATAGACCAGGCGTGGTTGTCCACGGACCGTGGGCATGGGCGGATCATCCGGGTGTGCGGCCAGAGTCACACCGGCTTCTTCTGCCACCGGGATGACTGCGTCCAAGAAAACTTGGAGCCGTTGCCAAAGCTGTTCTGGCGTCGTTACTGGAACTGCACCAGCACTTGCTTCGCGATCATAAACCATGTTCCAGACCATGCCGTTGGGTAGCGGTTTATCGAATGCCCCATCCATGCCCACCGCTTCCGCTTCCCCGCGCGCAAAATTTCCCTTGATGCGTCCGGCGACTCCGGCAATGGAAAAGTTGTAACCGAAAATGGGGATGCCCGCCTGGCCGACATTTCGGATGATGGTTTTGACGTTTTCCAAGTGCCGCGCTTTTTTCGGCCCGTCCAGCAAGACATCGTGCCAATGCGCGGGGTCAAAGTTTTCGATGGCCTCCAGTTCCAAACCGTGGGTGTTAATTTCCCTCTTAAGCGCGGTCATTTCTTCCGCCGTCCACAGTGTTTCCGGATCACCCGCGAGTCCCCATCCGGCATCATCACCCACCGGTTGATCGCCGGGTTTATTGCTGCGAGAAGAGCGGAAGTAATCTACCAGGTGTACGATCAAATGGGTGCAGCCGCACTGCCTGGCAAACCGATAGTGTTCCGAGTTCAGTTGATGACGGTAAAGGCCCAGTCCAAGTTTCATAAGTTCCTTTCAGCTATGATTAAAAACCGATACTGATCCCGCCGTCCACTGGTAAAACGACTCCGGTGACAAATTTTGCCGCCGAGGAGCACAGATAAACTGCCGCCATTCCCACATCGTTTGGTTCACCCAGGCGCGCCATGGGCGTACGGGCCACGATTTTGCGTTTACGTTCTGGATCGCCCGCCAGGGCCTTGTGTGACATATCGGTTTCAATCCAGCCAGGGGCGATGCCATTGACACGCACGCCCAATGGGGAAAACTCGGTTGCCAGGGTGCGCACCATCCCCAGGTAAGCGCTCTTGGCGGCGCTGTACGCCACCACTTGCGGAATACCAAACAGGGAGGCCATCGAGGCAATGAACAAAATTGAGCCATGCTTGCGTTTGATCATGCCCGGAGCCGCTGCCCGGGTAATCGCATGCGCCCCCAACACGTGGGTGTTCAACACTGCAAGGAACTCATCTTCGGTGGTTTCCAACGCCGGCTTTTTAAGATGAACACCAGCATTGTTGATCAGGATACTGATTTCACCGTAACGCTCCGTAATCTTGCGAACCAGTTCCGGAGCCTCGCGATGTTTGGTGACATCGTGAGAAATGTAACCCGCATTGGCGCCGATTTCATGCGTGGCAGTTTTTAATAAATCTTCCCGCCTGCCAGCCAGAATCACCCGTGCGCCTGCCATGGCCAGGCAATGGGCCATGGCCAGGCCCAGACCGGAACCGCCACCGGTGATCAGCGCGAGTTCGCCGTCCAGACGAAATCCGCAAGGCCAGTGGGATAACCCGCCAGGGGCGCTCGTAATGGGATTTGAGATGTTTTGTCGCATGGGATGCTTTCACTGGTCGCGTTGCGGAAAAGGAGCAATGCGTGTGCCTCGTCTTAAGATTTGTTCATGTCGTGTACCCATGAATGGAAACTTAACCTCCGTGGTGATGCGGTTCAAGCGGGAATTTTGAAGGGAATTAAGCGCTTCGGGTCAGGTAGCGGCCGAACGATATGCGATGGTTGATAATCAAATATGGGTGTTGAGGGAGAAGGATGGGATTGGGTTTCATGGGGAGTGATGTGGCAGGTAAAAAACTACACCAAAACTACACCAAAATTACACCATTTGCGGTAACATTATGGTGTAGTTTGATTGGCTAGATGTGGGATAAGTTCTTGCAGATTAGGCAGTTGAATCGGTGATTGCAAATTCACCGCCGGGGTTGCCGGGAGGGGGGTGGTGTAGTTTTGCATCGGAAACGGATCCACCAGGGCACCCAGCAAATTCGGGCCAAAGGCGAACTTATGGGAAAACAGTTGGCGATCCAGATTTATGAACCGGGTGAGCGCCCGAAAGTATTGGACGACCAGCAACGGCTTTGGGGGCGAGGTGATCCGTTTCGGGACGACATGCCGGATGGCGCGGATGATGACCGGCTTGATGCGTTTGGGCCGGATGATGCGGCAGATGAATTTGTGAGGCCACATAGGAATTTCAGATTTCAAATTTCAGAGACTGACAGGGACGCCCGCGAATGACGCGAATCGGCGCGAATGGGGAGCGAAGAACATGGCATAAAAATGGCAGGTAAAAAATGATGGAAGGGTTAGACGGACCATTGGTGGAGGTCAGTTCGGTAGCAATCCGGTTGTAGCTCCAGCCTTGGGCGCGGAGTTGGACGAAACGGTCTCGGGTATCCTGATCTTTCATAGTATTCTATCGTTATAATTTTTATTGTTTCGGGGAACAGTGTAGCATGGGGGGTAGGACAAATACGGTCCTACCCTCAAAAAAGTAAAAAAAATATTTCAGGGGAAAAAGGCCGGTAAAATGGGGGCGGAACATGGCAAAACGATTAACTGGCAAAAAAATAAGACCGAAGAAAATAGAAGTTTGGAGTCAGGAGTTTATTGTTCGATTCGAGTCATTGTTATGAATGCCCCGTTTTCCGTTTCAAGACCCTGGTAGGGTGCGATCACCGCGCTTTTGCCGCTCTTGCCAATCGGAACACCTTGCGCGGGTCGCGCGGCCCACTGGCTACTGCGACAATCAGCCCCAACTGCGCCAATTTCGCGAGCCGGTCGCGTGTGGCGCGTGGGGTGAGGCCGATGTGGGCTGCAATGGCGCTGGGCGATGCCTCAGCCTGGTTCTGGAGCAGCGCGAGAACTTGCGCGTTCAAGTCGTCCGTGCCCGGTTCTGCTTGGTGCTCGCGCAGGAAGGTCACACGAAAACCGCTGCCCAGTTCCATGAACTGCGGTTCCGGCAACCCCGCTTCACGACACACGGCCGTCATCCGCTGAATCCCGCTGCCCCATTGCTCAATCAGGTGCAGTTCGTGAAATACCCGGCCCAAAACGCGATTGCGAAGCTTGGAGACGCCCTGGCGGATGTCTTCGATGGTCAACCCCGGTGGCAAGCCGCCTGGATTGTCCACCTCGATGCGGTCGTCAAAGATCGCGACGCGAAGAGGCGTCCCTCTCTGCCCATAGTCCGCATGAACCACCGCGTTAATGATCGCCTCGCGCAACGCCAACAGCGGAAAGTCCCACGCCTCTGTACTGCGCGTCTGCTCCACACGAAGTGCCCGCCGTATGTTCCGTCTCACGAACTGAAGCGCATCCTCAATCGCTTGAACCGGTTGGCCTGTGATATCTTGAGAGTCGAGAATCGTCTGTTTGTCTCGCCCGGCAAAGCTGCCTGCCCGGATGAAGGCATCAGGGAAATGCTTGAGTCGGTCGAGCCCGAAAAGCAGCATCCCGCCCACCGTCGGCACTTCGTGCCCCTGATGCAGCGTCACCAATTGCAGGCTGCGTAACTCGCTCTTCCGCAGCCGGCGAACCTTGGCAAAACACTCGGCAGCAGCTCGGAAGTCAAGGGCTTCCGTGTTCAAGCCGGGAAGCGGTTCCTCATCAAAGGAACGTCCCTGGACGACTCGCCGAAGTTCATCCACTTGGGCAGGGTCGGCCGCGCGGTTGGTCGAACCCACCCGCACATACACCCCGCCTGGAAATCCTTGCGCCTTGATGTAGTAAGGGCGTTGCTGGCTGGGGAACACCCGCACCGCGAGCACATACGTCTTTCGCCACGGGATGATTTGCAGTTCGGGTGCCAACCGCGGCTCAACGCGGTCCCAAATCATGCTGGCCAGTTGCTCCTCCGTCTTGGTGGGGTGGGCGACACCTCTCACCCGCCGCGACCCATCCTCAACTCCAAGAAGGAGAGTTCCTCCGGCCCCATTGGCAAACGCCACGATCGTCCGAATGACCTTGTCCGGTGAGGACAGGTCCCGCTTAAATTCAAGCGTCTTGCCTTCGGCTTGAGCCAGCATTTCGTTTAGCGAAATCACACTAGGAAACCTACAAGGAAGCCAACCATGTGTCAATGCTTCCGTGTTTACTGGATATAGGTAAAACCTCCAGCACCCCGCGCTGTCTTTGTCGGAAGCTCACGCCGCGCTTGGTTACTATTTTGACCACCAAGCCACAGTGGATGCCGAAATTGCCATGGAATTGGAAACCGCCGAAAAGTCCGCTCAGGCATCGCCAATTCCCTTTGCCCTCAGACTTCGTCAACTTCGTCAACGCTGATGCCCGTTACGTACGCGATCTGGAACTGATCGCCCAAGCCACTGAGCAGAGGGAATGGTAAAGCATGGTGTTCCGGATCCCACTCTAATTGTTTGCGCGGGGATTTTGATGAAGAAAATGGAAGTTTAGAGTCAGGAGTTTTCCGCTCGATTTGAGTTATTGGCCCATTTTTCGAAGCGGAAAAATTGCATTTCGCGCTTGCCCGCCACCGAGAAAACGGATAAGTTTGATTCATGCTTGCGACCGAAAAGCAATGCTCCCTAACCGCCTCGCGCCGAGTAGCGGGGGGCGATAGCGTCGAGAAAAGCAATTTCTTATCAGTTTTGATGCACTGGGCTGCTATCGGTGCCATGATTGTTGCTATGCTGGCCTTGGTGGCCCGAGCCGGCGCGACGATACTGGTTTCCAATGCCTTCAACAGCGCCAGTTGTCCGGCAGGGTGGGCAACCGAAGGGGTAGCGACGAACGCCAGCGGCAATCCTCCCGCCATCACATTTGTCAATTCAAGCGCAAACCCGACCCCTCCGCTCTACGACGGCAGCTATTTTGTGAAATTCAACTCATTTGACTGTAAAGCGGGGAGCCAAGCCCGGCTGAAGCAAACTGCCAGTTTCTCAACCGTCGGGTATGCTTCAGTGATCAACGATTTTGCATGGTTCCAAGATGCCACTTCCACTTATTCCGGATCCTCCTACACCAATGAAGGAGTTACCGTTCAGTGGTCAACCAATGGAATCTTCTGGACCAACGGGAATTCCTTCCAGCGGATTTACAGCGTTAGCGGTTGGCGGCGAATGCAGTATTATTTGCCGTCAGCGGCGCTTAACCAGCCGGCGGTTTACATCGCCTTCCTGTTCAATTCGCAATATGGCAATAACTGCTATCTTGATGATGTGCAGGTAATCGGCGTGACGCCGGCCACAAACTCAATTTCAGGTACTGTTACCAATGGCAGCGGCGGTCTTGCCGGAGTGATCGTCACCTCGTCCCCCTCAGGTAGCGCAGCTACCACGGATACCAACGGTAACTACTCGATAACGAATCTGGCGTCTGGCACGTACTCAATCACGCCATTCACTATCAACTACACCTTCTCGCCAACCTCCTATGGAAGCATCACCGTTGGCACTACTAACGCCACCGGCAAGAATTTCGCAGCCACGCCAATTTACTCGATTTCAGGCACCGTCACCAATGGCAGCGGCGGTCTTGCCGGAGTGATGGTAACCTCGTCGCCCTCGGGTAGCGCAGCCACCACGGACGCCAGCGGCAACTACACAATTACGAATTTGGTGGCTGGCACCTACACGATAACCCCATCCAAGGCTAGCTACACTTTCACTCCAGCTAACCTCTCAAACATCACCGTCGGTCCTAGCACTACCAGCAAGAATTTCAGTGGTTGGAGACCGTCTTATGTGCTCTATGTTTGGACCAACAGTCCCAGCTCGACTCCACCGTACACAAATTGGGCCACCGCCGCGCAGACCATACAAGCCGCAGTGAACTACGCGCAAGCCGGTGACATCGTGTTGGTAACCAATGGTAGCTACAACTCCGGTGGCAAAGTAGTGTATGGAGCCATTTTCAACCGCGTAGCTATCGATAAAGCCATCACTGTACAGAGCGTGGGTAATGGCGCGACATCGATTGTGGGATCGGGGGCCGGTGGCGGCACCAATAATGGAGATGGAGCCATCCGCTGCGTTTATGTGAGTGCCAATGCGATCCTGAGCGGATTCACCCTGATCAATGGGCATACGCTAACCAATGGTGATTCTCTAACAGAACAATGCGGCGGCGGGGTATGGTGTGAAGTTGGAGGGATTGTAACCAACTGCACCTTGACCGGCAATTCGGCAAGATATTATGGTGGCGGTTCGTGTGGTGGCACGCTGAACAACTGCTCGTTGACCGGCAATTCGGCCTCCTTGTATGGCGGCGGCTCGTATTCTGGCACGCTGAACAACTGCTTCTTACTCGGCAATTCAGCATACATTGGCGGTGGCTCATATGCAGACACGCTGAATAACTGCACCTTGACCGGTAATTCGGCCCGTGGGGATGGCGGTGGCGCGTTCAGTTGCCAGTTGTTTAACTGTATCTTGAGCTCAAATTCAGCCGACAAAACCAATGGCGCTGGAGGCGGTGCTTATAATTGCACGTTGAATAACTGCACGGTGACCCGGAATTCGGCCAATATGGGTGGCGGTTCATATGGCGGCACGCTGAACAACTGCACCTTGAGCAACAATTTAGTTACCGGTTATAGTGGCAGTTCGTATGGTGGCGGCTCGTGTGATGGCACGCTGAACAACTGCACACTGACCGGCAATTCGGCAAATACTGGCAGTTCGTATGCTGCTCTTGGTGGCGGCTCATATGGTTGCACGCTGAACAACTGCACACTGACTGGCAATTACGCCAGTTGGGGTGGCGGCTCCTATTATGGCATGCTGACCAACTGCACCTTGACCGGCAATTCGGCCTCTATCGGCGGTGGCTCTCATTATGACACGCTGAACAACTGCATTGTGTATTACAACACTGCGCTGGGTAGTTCTAATTTCTACAGCTCAACCTTTAGTTATTCCTGCACGACCCCCTTGCCATCAGGGGCAGGCAATATCATCAGCGAACCGATGTTTGTGAACCGTCTTGCCGGCAATCTGCGTCTGCTGGTCGGCTCACCATGCATTGACGCGGGAAATGACGCGGTTGTGCAGCCGGGGTGGCTGGACGTGGACGGCAACCCGCGCATTGCTTACGCCCGTGTCGATATGGGGGCGTATGAGTTTGTCGATACCGCCCTTCCAGCGTTTACCGGACTGACCTGGGTAACGAATCAGGTGTCCCGGGAGGGCAGCCTGGGCGTGTCCGTCCTCCTCACGCCCAACTACAATCTGCCGTCGTTCCAGTGGTATTTGAACGGCTCCACGCTTCTGCCTGACCAGACGTCGCCCACCCTGGTGTTGAACTCCGTGAAGCTGGGCGACGCGGGCGTCTACTCACTGGTGGTTTCCAACCGCAACGGTTCGGTGACCGGCACGGTATTGACGCTGATCGTGACTTATCAGATCGCCAACCTGGGTTGGACTCCGGCGAACTCGAATTTCAGCCTGAGCCTGCCAACCGAGCTGGGCCGGGCCTATTGGCTGGAGGCGCGGGACGGCTTGGTGGGCGGCCTCTGGCAGGTGATCGCCGGCCTGACCAACCGTGAGGGGTTGAACTGCTTGATGGACACGAATGCCCTGGGTACCAGACGCTTCTACCGCATCGGCAGCTCCCTGTGGCCTTGAAGCAACGAGGCAGAACAAGCGTCGCGTTTTTAGAAAATGGGTCATTCATTATTGGCTTAATTTGCATCTGATGTTCCCTTTTGTTTGCTTTGTTGCAATCGCGGCGTGGCGCTTTTCCAACTGCCAGGTGCAACCGGGTCGGAATGGCTTTGATCGTCAACGCGTGTCCCGCCGCAACAGACCCTTTTTCCAGAAACTGGGGGGGATTCAAAACTCAATTTCGCCGACCAGGACGGTTTCCTGTTTTTCGGTCAGGCGCAACGTCAGGCTTTTGCGCTGTTCGTTTGGTCGTCCGAAGTGCGTGATGACCGTGGCTTGTACGGTCACGGGGCCCATCAGGCGCGCCGCGCTCGATCCGTAGTAGTTGGCCTCGATCTTGTACATGCCATGCATAGCCTTGCGCAGGCAGTACTCCTCCGGGCCATACCCTTGGGTGAAATCGCGGCTGACGATGCCGCCGATGGTGGAGAGGTTGTGGTTGTACATGGCTTTCTCGCCGGAAGGTTCGGTGACGTGTAAGTCTATATCGGTCATGTCCGCATCCCAGGTCATACAGATGCGAACGTCAAGATCGAGCAGTTTTTGCAGGCGTTCATCCACCGGGAATTTCGCCGGATCATTGGGGAATTTGCGGATGAACTCCGCCCAATATGCGTTCAGTTCCATCAGCGCGATGACTTCAATTTCATCGAAGCGATCCCACTTGTTCATGACCACCTTGGCCAGCAATTCCATGGCGCGCGTGTAGTCCGCGCGGTTGGCGTTCGCCTGCCCGCGCCGGGCCAGCACCAGCGCCAGGTCGCGGAAGGATTGCGGTTCTTCGGGGCGCAGTTTCAACACTTCTTCAAACAAACCCGCTGCCAGGTCCAGTTGGCCGAGTTGCTCCAGCCGGTGCGCCAGCACGCGCAGCAGGGCCGCGTTTTCCAATTCCAGCTCGGCGATGTTTGAGAGTACTTGCAGGGCCAGGTCTGCCTCCTTCTGTTTGCGCAGGTATTCCGCGCAATCCAGATAGAAAGCAGGGGAGGCACTGAACTTTTTGCGCTGGGCGAGATATACGGTCAGCCGTTGGCCGGCGTCCGCCTGTTTGAGTGCTTCCAAATAGGGGGTCTTGGGATCCCATTCCTTGATCAGAATTCCCGGCTGCGGGTTGTTGACTTCTTCCAAGCGGTCTTCTTTGGCCTTCGCCCCCGGATGAGGATCGGACGCCAGCGCCATGCTAGTGCGAGCGGGTCTGGGTGCGGCCGCCGGGGCAGGGGACATGGGGGCGTCTGCGGCGCTAACGGACTCCTCCACCATCCGGGCTGAATTAAATCTCCTTTGGGCCATCGGAGCGCCATCGGGAGTTGGGTGTGGGGCGTCCGCGCTAAATCCGCCCATGGCACGGGCACCGCCCGGTAAACCAGTACGCAAAGTCTCAGGTTGTCCGTATTTGAAGTTCTCCGGGTACTTGAACTCCTTGTTCCACCAGGCGACACGGGTGTTCCACAGCGCGAGGATGTGGTCAATTTTCTGGGATTCCTGTTGTCTGGCTTGGGTGAAACGCTGTTCCATCAGGTTGGCGTATTCCGCACGCAGTGCCGGCAGCGAGGCGGGCGGCATGACTTTGTGTTCCACGTATTGGTCCAGCCGTTCCAAAACCAGCAGCGAGGTGCCGGGGGTTACCAACCCGTATTGTTTGCCCAGATCGGTGATTTCCGTTTCGTTCTTTTTCTGGAAGATCAGCAGGTCAGCCAGTTTCTTTTGCGCCCAGAATCGGCGGAGCAGCTCGCCTGGCACGGCGTCGGCGCGGGATATGGAGGCTTCGGTTTTCAACAATGTTTTCCCGCCTGCACCATATTGAACGGCCAGCCGCGTTTGCTGCGCCGTCAGTTTGCCGGCCACAGCAAAGCGTCCCTGAAGCGGGCGGACGATTTTCGGGTAAAGATCGGCACCTTCAGCCTGATCAGTGGAAGCGTTTAGGAATGAAAATGGTTGTTTGGCCATGGCTGCCAGCACCTGCTCGTCATTGAATCGGCGCAGGTTGAAGGCGCTGCCGCCGGATTGCATGGCCAGGTATTCCAGGAAGGCGTAATCCGCCGTGGTATCAGCGGTCAATATATACAGCGGGTGGTCCAGGGGCGGTGGTTCGCGTCGGCCAAAATTTCCCAGGCCATCGGTGAACAACAGGTACAGATCACTATCCGGCACTGGCGTTAGCGCCCCCAATTGGGTTCCGCCGTCGTAGTCCACGCGTGCCAGCATTTCCAGCAACTCACTGGCGTCTCCGTTTTTAATGGTGAGCGTCCGTGGCGCTGAGGCCGCATTGCGGATCAGAAGCAAATTTAGCTTCAGCTTCGCCTTGGTGAATTGGCCGAAGTACGTTTTTAACCAAGCCAGTTCGCGCTGATGATCGGAAGCGCCCCGCGAGCCGGAGGCATCCCAAAACAGGGTGACGACTTTGGGTGTGGCTGGCGGCGCGAGGTTCGCCCGAGGGTCGGACGGCCAATCTGCGACGTAAAAATAATAATTGCCATCGCTGCTTTGCTCGACCCAGGCCCGTTGTTTGGCAGTTTGCGGCAATTGAATCGCCAAATCTTCGACGAGCGCGGTATCTTGCTTGGTGACCTCCGCCACAAAACTGTCGCGCCACTTGGAAAATTCCAGGCCCATGGCTCCGCCTTTTTGCACCACGGGAGCGGTCTCGGCTTTCACCACTTCCACGCGCAGATGGAAGTCCTCCAGCTTATCTTTGAACTGGAGCGGCAAGGTGTACCGGCTGCCGGAGGGATCGGCGAGAATTTCACTGACGTAGCTCACCCGAATGGTGCGGGTGCCGCGCGCCGGGATGGGAAATACCCGGGTCTTGAAATGGTTGCCCCGGGTCCATTCGACAAGGCCGGGGTCCACGCCTTTGCGCACCTCTTTTTCAAATACCTGGCGGGCTTTGTCCTTTTCAACCACCACGCCATCCACCATCGCGCCGTTGATATCCAGGGCGTAGCCGCTGACCGTGGCGCCTTCCGGCAACGGGAAATATAAATCGCCGGCCAACTGACGCTGCGCCGCATTGAAGAACACCATCGTCATCCGCGTTTCCGCCAGGGAACCCAGAATGCGCACCTCGACATCCACCTTGCGTACGGCCAGCGGCTGGGATTTATCGTCTTCCTGGGCGACCAGCGCGGGCGGGTTGTCTTGTGCCCCGGCCCAGGTTGCTGTCAGGAGCAATATAAAAAGAAGGGAATGCCGGGATACCCGGTCGCGGAAGCTTGCCAACGTCGTTTTCATATATTCACGATAATACATGGTGGTTGGACGGCAAAGCAATGTGCTTTACTCCCATTATTTGTTGGCAGACGGGCAGGCAACGGGTAGGTTTACGGCCATGGCAAGTGGTCGAAATCAACAAAAAGAGCAAGTGGCGATGTGGTCGGTGGTGTCGAACGCCATTCTGGTGGTATTGAAGTTCGCGGTGGGGTTGCTGATCGGGTCCGTTTCCGTGATCTCCGAAGCGGTGCATTCGGGCGTGGACCTGGTTGCCTCGGTGATCGCCTATGTGGCCGTGCGCAAATCGGCGCAGCCCGCCGATGATGACCATCCCTACGGGCATGGCAAAGTGGAGAACATCTCGGGGACGGTTGAGGCACTGTTGATATTCCTGGCGGCGATCTGGATCATCTATGAATCCGTGCAGAAATTGCGGCATCATGAACCGATGGACGCCCCGTTTTGGGGTGTCATGGTCATGCTGCTGTCGGTGGTGATGAATACGTTCGTTTCACGCTGGTTGATGAAGGTGGGGAAAGAGACGGAATCGGCGGCGCTGTTGGCGGACGCCTGGCATTTGCGGACGGATGTTTATACCTCCATCGGCGTGATGACCGGGCTGGGGGCGATCTGGATCGGCGGCAAACTGGCGCCGGGACTTAGTTTATGGTGGCTGGATCCCGTGGCGGCGATCCTAGTGGCCTTGCTGATCTTCAAGGCCGCCTGGGATTTGACCATGCAATCCAGCCGCGATTTGCTCGATGTCAAGCTGCCTGAGGAGGAGGAAGCGCGCATTCGCGAGATCGTCGGACGTTTTGCGCCTCAAGCCAGTGGCCTGCACAAGCTGCGCACCCGCAAAGCAGGCCATGAGCGGTTCGTGGACTTTCACCTCGAGGTGGACGGACAGATGACGGTCGAGGCCTCGCACCAGTTAAATCATGAAATCGCCAAGGCGATTAACGACACCTTTTCGAGCTGTAACGTTCATATTCACATTGAACCGCGCAGGCTGAACTCCAAGCCTCCGGTACAAAATCAGTGAGCCGTGGTGCGAAGTGATCGAAGATGTTCCGCAGGGCTGCATCAAGCGTGTTGGTGCGTTACGAATAATACGAGATGGGCAGGGTCTGTGGTTCCGTACCCCCTCACCTCTTTCCTCTCCCTCGGGGAGAGGGAAAGCCGCTTGCCGCGTGGTGATATTCCAAGTGTCATTCGCGCGCTCCCGCCGCTTCCGTATTCTGCGCCGGACGCCAAAGACCTGCAAACAGCCTATAATCCGCTCTCGCAGCCGTAGAATGGACCTCCTCTCCCCAAGGGAGAGGAAAGAGGTGAGGGGGTATGAAACTCCGGGAATTACCCCACTGTCAAAATCTCCCGCGCCACAATATTTGAGCAGCCCCAAGTACACTCGCGCTCACTCCAGTGGACGGGGCAAATCCAAAGCGGTGTCGCCCGCCGCCCCCTTTTCCCCCGGCAGTTGCCACCGCAAAAAAATTTCCCGCGCCGCCACGTTTGAGACTCGTCACCTACGTTTGCGGTTGGGCTTCCCCACGCCCCCACTGGCAGGTTCATGGGTTCAAAGAGCGGAATCTGGTTTCGGGGAATTCTCACCATGGCTGCGGCTCGTTCATGGAGAAGAGCGCCATCATGGCGCAACCCATTGCTTCGGTCGTCACCCAGTCGGCTGGCTTGCCGTTCTTCAGCACGCGCGGCGTCCAGTCCGGTTGCACTTCATAGAGGATACCGCCGCCGGGAGCGTAGTAGGCTTTCTCCAGGAGCACGCGCGTCATTGCGTTCACCATGGATTGGTATTTGCCGCCGGTGAGTTGATTGGCGACATGGAACGCCTGCAACAGGTGAAACTGCCGTCCGCTTTCCTTGGACTTATTGGAGAGCTTCGGCTGGCCGGGGTTTCGAAAGTCAGGGCCGTTGAACTCAACGCCCGCAAAGTAACCGCCGTCCTTGGTGTCCCATAAACCGAGTTCGTTCACGTCCGCCGTCAACGGCGTGAGCAAATCCGTCGCGCGGTCGAGCCAGATTGGTTTCTTGGTGACGATATAAGCGTGTAGCAGCGAAAGCACATCCTGCCCCATGCCGCCCAGCCGGACATGCCCGCCATCCGCGACGTAGTGCTTGACCTTCTCGCGATAAATTTTCTGGTTTGGATTGGCGGAGCCATCGGGCAACCGCACTTCGTCCATCTGGGCAAGAAAAACGTGGTGTTCCTTGAGGTAGGCGTGATCATAGACGAATTGCACGAGCCGCTCGCCCTTGGCGGTCCATTCGGGCTGCTTAAACTCCGTGCCCGCTTGCACCATCGCGCAGCCGATTTGCAGCGCGTGGTCCACGCGATAATAGCCGTTGGTCTTCTGCGGCGGTTTTAATTTGTACACCGCGCCGATGTCGTCACGATACAGTTTGCTGACGAAGTGCTCCACCTGCCCGCGTGCGGTCGTGCGGAAAAAATCGTCACCCGACAATTGCCAAAGGCTGATGAGTTCATCGTAAATCCAGCCGCGTTCATTCTTTGCGTCCGCGAATTCCTTTTTCACGATGGCGCTGAAACGCCTGATCTCACCATCGAACTGTGGGTCATGCGGATGCTGGTGTTTGAAGTAAAACAAATTATGGAGGTAACGCAGGTCGGTGAGGTCGTCGTGACGCGTCTGTTCCGGCGCATCACCATCGGGTTCGCCGGAGCCATTGAGGTTCACCACCAATGGTTGTGTGCCGGTGCGCCAGTTGATCCACAAACCGCCCAAGCCATCGGTGCCTTTTGCCTGCGCATTCAAACCGTTCGTTTTGATGTTCGTGAGCATCGCCAGAATCACCGAATCGGCGGTGCGTGGCATCCCGGTTTTCGCGTCCGCAGCGGCGGTGCTAAATGCGGCGGCAACCAGCAAGCCCAACACAAGGCGGAACGGGCAGAACCTCGTTTTCATCTGGGGTACCGCCCAAAAATAAAGGATGTGCATAACATTGGAGTAGGACGGCTTTGGTATCAGGCGGGTTACAAAATTTGGCGGTCAAAGGAATCATCGCTTTTGGATTCTCTTTGCCCAACAGCTTGAGACCGTTCATCAGGCTCAAGCGGTTAGTTTGAAGGTGGGCTCGACTGGTACGTTTTGCCATATCTGGCAATGGCCTGTTTGCGGTAGGCGGTATAAAGGTCACGCTCTTGGGGGGGTGGGAAACTTGACAAACGTTGGCAATAGTTGCACACTGCGATTATGAAAATGGAAACGATCAATATTTCGTTGCCGCCGGAGATGGCGGAATACGTCCGCAATAGTACCCAACGATTTTACGGGAACCAGAGCGAATTCTTCCGCGACTTGGTCCGGCGAAAGTTCCAAGCTGAGATTGAGGCGGATGTCCAGTTTTTGGAGAAAGCCATTGAAGGGGCGCCGTCTGGGCCAAGCCAGGAGCAAATTGACATCATTATTGCCACGCAAAAGGAAGTACGCCGGGAAAAGATCGGGCGATGAAGGTTGTCTTCGACACCAACGTGGTGATTAGCGCCGCTTGGCGGGGTGAAGCGTTTGTCTGCTTGGTGCGGATGGCCAGGCGGTTGGTAACACCTTATGCCAGCCAATCTGTGCTGGCCGAGTTTGACGCGACCGCCAAACGACTCGATGGACGAAAGTCTTTCAAAGACACAAAGAACCCCTGGCCAATATTTCATTGGTACGCGGACACGGTAACGATCATTGAACCAGCAGCCCTTGGCAAACAACGAATCCGGGGCCTGAAAGAGGATATGTTCATTGCGTGCGCGCTGGCTGCCGATGCCAGACTGCTGGTTACGTATGACCGTGATTTGCTTGATCTTGAAAAACCGTTTGGCGTCCAGATAATCAAACCGGCGGATTTTTTAAGACGAACCCGAATGAACGAATAAGCAGTAGAACATCCAAAACACCCTATGAGAGCAGTCATTCAACGGGTAACGGAAGCCTCGGTGGTCATTGCCGGCCAGGTGCGCAGCGTCATTGGCACCGGCCTGTTGGTATTGCTGGCGGTGGAGGATGCGGATACGCCCGAGGACATCGAATGGCTGAGCAGCAAGATTGTCCGGTTGCGGATCTTTAACGACGAGCAAGGCTTGATGAACCGTTCGGTGCAGGACGTGCAGGGCAGCCTTCTCGTGGTCAGCCAGTTCACCCTGTACGCCAGCACCAAAAAAGGCACCCGCCCCTCATACAGCCGCGCCGCACGGCCGGAAATCGCGGTTCCCCTTTATGAAGCGTTCTTAAAAAAGCTGGCGGAGGATCTGGGCCGCCCGGTATTCGCCGGTGAATTCGGCGCGGATATGAAGGTGGCGCTGCTGAACGATGGGCCTGTAACCATCCTTGTGGATACGAAATCGCGGGAGTAATCTCTCTCGGTGCTTACTGGAATGAATTGGCCGAATACAAGACAGGTTTTGCGCGGAAGGACCCGGGGTCTATGACCGGTGAATCACGCGCTTGCGGTGAATGACGGTTCAACGCTTATGCAAACAGCGGATTTTGATTTTCAATTACCAGAAGCCTTAGTCGCACAACATCCGGCGATGGCCCGAGATCAATCCCGCCTCCTGGTTGTCCATCGCGCCACGGGACAATTGGAACACCGCCAGTTTCGCGATCTGTCCACCTTCCTGCGTACCGGAGATTTGCTGGTGCTGAACGATTCCAAGGTCATTCCGGCACGGCTGCGTGGCGAAAATGCGCGATCGGGCGGAGAATTCGAGTTGTTGTTGCTCGAGGAAAAGGCGGTGAACGATTGGTGGGCGATGGTGCGGCCTGGAAAACGCGCGCGGCCTGGTACTCGCATTGTGTTGCGCGATCATGCGCGGCAGGCTACCGGAGTGAGCGCGGAAGTGGTGGAAATCAACGAGGATGGCCATCGCCGATTGCGGTTCACCGGCACGCCGGATATCCGGACCAACCTGGATGCCTTGGGCGAAATTCCACTGCCCCCCTATATTCGCCGTGATCCCTATTGTGTGGTGGACGAGGACTTGCAGCGATACCAGACCGTCTATGCGCGTGATCCCGGCTCGGTGGCCGCCCCCACTGCCGGGCTGCATTTCACGGAGGCGATTCTGGCCGCGTTGCGCGCACAGGGGGTGGAAACCACCCGCGTGACGCTGCATGTGGGGCCGGGGACCTTTGCGCCGGTCAAGGCCGACGAGGTCGAACAGCACATCATGCACGAGGAACGCTATGAAATCAGCGCGGCCACCGTACAGGCTATCACGGACGCACGCGCGCGGGGCGGACGCGTGATCGCTGTGGGTACCACCTCGTTGCGCACCTTGGAGAGCGCGGCGCAAGCAGATGGAACCATCGTGGCCGGGCCGGGCCGAACCCGCCTTTTTGTGTATCCGCCGTATCCATTCAAGGTGGCGAATGCGCTATTGACCAATTTTCATTTGCCACGCTCTTCGCTGTTGATGCTGGTGAGCGCGTTTGCCGCGCCGGGAAAGATGCAGGGACGGGAGTTGGTGCTGGGCGCGTATGCAGAAGCAGTGCGGCAAGAGTACCGCTTTTTCAGCTACGGAGATGCCATGTTGCTGATATGAATGTCACCCGCCTGGTTGCTCGTAACCGCCGCACAACGGTTCGCCCGTTTGTCTTCGTCAATATGGCCGTTACAGCGGATGGGAAAATCGCCTCTGCGAACCGTGCCGTGTCGAGTTTTGGCAGTGCGCGCGACCAACAGCATTTGTATGAGCTTCGGGCGCAGGCGGACGCCGTGATGTGCGGTGCCCGTACGCTGAATGGTGGCGAGATTTATTTGGGCAACGGACTTGAGAAATTCCGTCGTCTGCGTTTGCGTCACGGGCTGGCGGAATATCCGCTGCGCGTCATCGTGACCGGTTCTGGCACGATCAACCCGGAGGCCGCGATTTTTCGGAAACGGTTCTCGCCGATTCTGGTGCTTACAACGAAGTCGGCCTTGCCTGCTCGTCTCAAGCGATTGCGCATGCTAGTAGATGAAATCCGGTTTTGCGGACGCGACCGGATTGATTTCCCGGACGCGCTGGCCTGGCTGGCAGGAAAGTGGGGTGTGAAACGACTGCTTTGCGAAGGCGGAGGCGAACTGAACGACGCTTTATTCCGGGCTGATCTGGTGGATGAGTTGCATCTGACCATTTGCCCGCTCATTTTTGGCGGGCGACAGGCGCCTACCATTGCGGATGGGGAAGGGGTGGAACACCTCGCGCAAGCGGCACAATTACGGCTGAAATCCCGTCGGCGGATTGGCGACGAACTGTATTTGGTTTTTCGGCGGGCATCGCCCCGCCCGGCGGCCTAGCCCCAGTTTACGAGTTAGCATAGTCGTTTTTCTGTAAGCTGTTTTGGTT